>NZ_LDNX01000012.1:0-121963 GCF_001027955.1 Kocuria sp. SM24M-10
ATCATCCCCCGACCGCCCCACCCCTCGCGCGGCGGGCCCGCCGTTCCGACCGACAGGGCGCCCCCGTGCGGCCCTGGCCCGTTCCGTCGTGCCGTGATCGGAGCCCCCCATGCACCGCCGTACCCTGCTCGCGACGGGCGCCGCCCTGGCGGTCGGCCCCGCCGTCGCGGCCCCCATCCCCGCCCTGGGAGCCACCACCGTGCTGAGACCGACGACCTCCCGGCGCCGGACGGACGCCTCCGTCCGGGCCCTGTGGCACAGCTGGACCGCGCTGCTGCGCCACGACGCGGCCCGCGGCTGGTGGGCCGTGCGCGCCGACGCCCAGGGCGGGGCGAACGCCTACGTCGCCGAGGGGCAGGGCTACGGCCTGATGCTCTGCGCCCAGCTCGCCCCCGCCGACCCCCGGGCGCGCACCTACGCCGAAGGGATCACCCGGTACGTCCTGGACCACCCCTCCCGCATCGACCCCGGACTGCACGCCGCCGAGCAGGACCACCGGATGGTCACCCAGCACGGCGGGGACAGCGCCACCGACGGGGACCTGGACATCGCCATGGGCTGGCTGATGGCCCACCGGCGGTGGGGGTCCGCCGGCACCTACGACTACCTCCGGCTGGCCCGGGACCGGATCGCCGCCGTGAAGCGCTCCCTGGTCTCGCCCACCACCGGGCTGCTCGAGCTCGGCGACTGGTCCCACGGGGCCTGGCAGAACGTCTCCCGCCCCAGCGACTGGATGATCGGGCACTTCGGGGCGTTCCACCGCGCCACCGGCGACGCGAGCTGGGGCACCGTCTGGGCCCGGCACCTGGTGGCGATCCGACGGCTGCAGTCGGTGCACGCGCCCCGGACCGGCCTGCTGCCCGACTTCACGGTCGGCCCGCCGGCGAGCATCGCCCCGGCACCGGCCCACACCCTGGAGTCCGCCCACGACGGGCACTGCTACTACAACTCCTGCCGCCTCCCGCTGCGGCTCGGCTCGTCCCGGCATCCCGAGGCGCGCGCCGCCGCGGCCCGCATCTCCCGCTGGGCCAGGACGAAGTGCGGAGGCGACCCCGCCCGCCTGCCCACCGGCTACACCCTGGGCGGGGCCACCCTGCCCGGCGGGGCCTACCAGGACCTGGCCTTCATCGCGCCCCTGGCGGTCGGCGCCCGCTGGGGCGGGGACCAGGCGTGGCTCGACGCCCTGTGGCGTCACCTGGCCGCCCGCACCCAGCTCAACGGCTACTACGCGAGCTCCCTGCAGCTGCTGTCCATGGTGCAGGTCTCCGGCACCTACGCCCTGAGCCCCTGACCGGGCGGGCGGACCCGGACGCCGGGCTCAGGACTCCGCCTGCCCCTGCCGCCAGTAGCCCATGAAGGAGACGTTGTCCTTGGGGATGCCCGCGGCGTCCACGCACAGCCGGCGCAGCGCCTTGACCGTGCCGGACTCCCCGGCGAGGAAGACGTAGGGGACGTCGGGGTGCCCGGGAGCCGCCACCGACCACGCCCGGGGCTCCTCGGGCCGCTCGCCGACCCGCAGCGGCACCGGCGCGTGCTCCCCGCGCTGCGGGCGCCGGCCCGCCAGGACGTCGTCCACGGCCCCGCCGGGCAGCCCCAGCAGGCGCGCGAGCCGCGTGGCGGCCCGGTGCCCGTGCCCCGCGGGGGCCCCGCGGCCGGCGCGGGGCAGGACGTGCAGGCGCACGTCGGGCAGCTCGGCGGCCAGCCGGTGGGCCGCCACGTCGTCGTGGTGCGGCACCTCCAGCACCACGTCGAGACGGGGGCGGGAGCCGTCGGCGGCGGCCGCGCCCGGGAACTCCTCGGCGAACTTCTCGGCGAACTCCTCGGCCACGGACATCAGGGCCGGCGCCGCGGTCTCGTCCCCCACGGCCAGCACGCGCCGCGCGACGCCGTGGTCCCAGGCCGCCCACGGCCGCTCCTGGGGGCCGGGGCCCAGCAGGTAGACGCGCTCGCCGGGGGCTGCGGCCGCCGCCCACCGGCTGCCGGGCCCGTCCTGGCCGTGCCCGTCGTGCACCACGACGTCGATCACCAGCTCCGGCACCACGATCCCGCAGAAGGTGGTGCGCCGGACGCCGCGCACGGTGTAGGTGCGCATCCAGCCGCGCTCCTCGGCGGGGCGGGCGAACCAGCCCTCGCGCAGGCCCAGGGAGAGGTCCGCCCGCTCGGGTGCCCGGCCGGGCGGCGGGACGAGCAGCTTGATGTACGCGTCCCGGCACCGGGTCAGGTCCCCGGCCCCGAGCAGGGCGGGGGAGAGGCCGGCGAGCTCCGGGCCCGCCAGGGTGATGCGGCGGAAGGACGGGCACAGCTGCGTCACGGACGTCACGGCGGCCTCGACGCAGAGCACAGGGGCGGCGGGGGCGGTCCCCGGGATGCTGGTGACGGTCACGACAGGTTCCTCACGGTCTCGGCGGCGGGACGGGCGCCCGCCGCGGGGGTCGGGTCCAGGGCCACGGCGGGCGGAGCGGGGTGGGCGCCCTCCCGGGCCCGCCCGCGGGGCAGGACGACGGGGCGCCCGCCCACGGGGTCGGGCACCACGTCGGCGCGCAGCCCGAAGACCTCGGCCAGCAGCTCCGGGGTGAGCACCTCGGCCGGCGGCCCCACGGCCACGATCCGGCCCGCGGCCATCGCCACGAGCCGGTCGGCCACGCGGGCGGCCAGGTTGAGCTCGTGCAGGACGGCCACCACGGTGGCCCGGCCCCGGCGCGGCCCCTCCGGGTGCTCGAGCCCGCGCAGCATGTCCAGCAGGTCCACCTGGTGGGCCAGGTCGAGGTAGGAGGTGGGCTCGTCGAGCAGCATGGTGCGGGCCCGCTGGGCCAGGGTGAGGGCGATCCAGACCCGCTGGCGTTGCCCGCCGGAGAGCTCCTCCACGGGGCGCCCGGCGAGCTCGGTGAGCTCCGTGAGCTCCATGGCCCGCGCCACGGCCGCGTCGTCGTCGGGGGAGGGGGCGCCCCACCAGCGGCGGTGCGGGTGCCGCCCGCGCTCCACGAGCTCGGCGACGGTCAGCCCCTCCGGCACCACCGGGGACTGCGGCAGGAGGCTGACGGAGCGGGCGTACTGGCGGGAGTGCCACTCGCGCACCCCGCGGCCGTCGGCCTCGAGGGTCCCGGCCAGCGGCCTGAGCTGCCGGGACAGGCCCTTGAGCAGCGTCGTCTTGCCGCACCCGTTGGCGCCGATGAGCACGGTGGTGCCGCCGTGCGGGATGTCCAGGTCGACCTCCCGCACCACGGTGCGGTCGTCGTAGCCCAGGGACAGCCTGCGCATCCGGAACGCCGGGACCTCGCCCTCCGGGTCCGCCACGGCGTGCAGATCGGGTGTCATGCGGTACCTCCTCTCCGCTGCCGTACGAGCAGCCACAGCATCACGGGGGCGCCCACGGCCCCGGTGACCACACCGGCCGGCAGCTGCGTGCCCGCCAGCAGGTCGGAGCCGAGCGAGTCGGCGACCACCACGACCACCGCGCCCACCAGGGCGCAGGCCAGGATCGAGGTCCGGCCGCGGGTCAGGGCGGTGGCCACCGGGGTGGACATCAGGGCCACGAAGGCCAGCGGGCCGGTGGCGGCCGTCGCGGCGGCGGCCAGCAGCACGCCCAGGCCCAGGGCGAGGGCCCGGCTGCGGCCCGGGTGCGCGCCCAGTCCCGCGGCGAGCTCGGGGCCGAGCTCGGCGGGCTCGAGGGCCCGGTGCACGGCCACGGCCGCGGGCACCGCCAGCAGCAGGCAGGCGCCGAGCACGGTGATCCGCTCCCACGTGGCGGCGCTCAGGGACCCCGCGGTCCACACCGCGGCGTCCTGGGCGGAGTTCAGGGCCAGCCGCGTCAGCATGGCGGCGGTGACCGCCTGGGCCAGGGCGGCCACGCCGATCCCGGCGAGCAGGAACCGTTCGCCCACGATCCCGCCGCCGCGCAGGCGCACCGAGGCGGTGGCGATCAGGGCGGCGGCGAGCAGCGCCCCGGCCAGCGCCGTCCAGGACACGGCGGTGCCGCGCAGGCCCCACAGCGCCGTGCCCGCCACGGCGCCCGCGGCCGCCCCGTAGGTGATGCCCAGGATGTCGGGGCTGGCCAGCGGATTGCGCAGCACCCGGCGGAACAGCGCCCCGGAGCAGCCGAGGGCGGTCCCCGCCAGGGCGCCCAGCACCGCGCGCGGCAGCTTCTCCTGCAGGACGATGAAGCTCGCCCCGGGGATCTGCTCGCCTGCGAGGATCGCGAAGAAGTCGGGGATCGTCACCGTGTAGCGCCCCAGCAGCACCCGCACGGCCAGGGCCGCCAGCAGGGCGAGGGCGAGCAGGGCCACGGCGCGGCGGGTCCGCCGGGCGCGGGTGCGGCGGACCGCCCGCAGCGCCTCGGCGGCCCCGGTCCCCTCCGGGGCGGCGGGGGCCAGCACGGTGCCGGTCACAGGGTCACGCTCCGTCCCCGGCGCAGCAGCGCCAGCAGCACGGGCACGCCGAGGACCACCGTGGTGATGCCCACGTGGATCTCCTGCGGCGGGGTGAGCACGCGCCCCAGGACGTCGGCCAGCAGCAGCAGCGCCGGCCCGAGCACCGCGCTGAGCAGCACGATCCAGCGGTAGTCGCCGCCCAGGAGGCGGCGCACGGCGTGCGGGACGAGCAGGCCCACGAAGGCGATGGGCCCGGCCAGGGCGGTCGCGGAGCCCGAGAGCAGGACCACGCCCACGAAGACCAGCACGCGCTGCAGGCCCAGGTCCACACCGAGGCCGCGCGCGAGCTCGTCGCCCAGGGCCATGGCGTTGAGCCCGGAGGAGCCGCCCAGCACGAGCAGCACGCCGAGGAGCACGAGGGGGGCCACGGCGGTGAGGTCGGTGCTCTCGGCGCGGGCGACCGAGCCGATGCTCCAGAACCGGAAGCGGTCCAGCACCGCCGGCTGGCTCAGCACCACGGAGGTGGTCAGCGCGGTGAAGCCGGCGCTGACCGCGGCGCCGGAGAGGACCAGGCCCGCCGGGGTGGGGGCGCCGCCGCCCAGCCGGGAGGAGCCGAAGACGAGCACGGCGGCCACGGCGGAGCCCGTGAGGGCGAGCGCGGTCAGCTGCCACGTGGCCGCCACGCCGAGCCAGCCGAGGCCGAGCACCACGGCGCAGGAGGCGCCGGCGGTCAGGCCCAGCAGCCCCGGGTCGCCCAGGGGGTTGCGGCTGACGCCCTGCATCCCGGCGCCGGCCACGGCGAGCGCCGCCCCGACGAGCACGGCGGTGAGGGTCCGCGGGATCCGGCTCTGCACCACGGCGGCGTCGATGCCCAGCCCGGCGGTGAGCTGGGACCCGCCGTCCAGCAGGGCGGCGGGCAGCCCGGCGAGCACCTGGACCACCGTGGCGGGATTCACCGAGCGGGCGCCCCAGAACAGGGACGCCGCCGCGGAGACCGCCAGGAGCAGGAGGGCGGCGAGCAGGGCGAGGCCCCGGCGCCGCTGGGCGGCGCCGGGGATCCGGGGGGCGGCGGGGGAGGCCGTGCTGGTGCTGCTCACCGGGACCGGGGACTCACTGCCCGTCGGCGGAGGCCGCGGCCTCGGCGATGTCCGGCAGCACGTTCTCGAGCGCCCACGGGATGCTCAGCGGGGACGCCGCCGAGACCGAGAGCACCTCCTGCTGGTCGCTCTGGAGCACCAGGGCGCCGTCGGCCACCGCGGGGACGCGGCTGAGCAGGGGGTCGTTCTCGATGGCCTCGCGCACGCCCTCGTCCTCGGCCCAGCTCACGAAGACGTCCGAGGTCAGCTGGTCGGCCCGCTCCGGGGACCAGGTGATGTAGAACTCGTCCTCCTTGCCCGCGGCGGCCTCCTCGACCGCCTCGGACTGGACCATGCCGAGGGACTGGAGGAACTTGGGGCGGTTGTCCACCGCGGTGTAGGCGAAGATCTGGTCGGCCGCGGACGGGTCCAGCGTGCCGTACACGAAGGAGGTGCCCGCCAGCTCCGGGTACTCGGCGGCCGCGTCCGCGATCTGCTGCTCGACGTCCGCCACGACCTCGGCGGCCTGCTCCTCCCGGCCCAGGGCCTGGCCGATGAGCTCCGTGGAGTCCTGCCAGGACGTCCCGTAGGCCACGGCGTCCTCGGGGTAGGCCACGACGGGGGCGATCTCCGAGAGCTTGTCGTAGTCCTCCTGCGTCAGCCCGGAGTAGGCGCCCAGGATGACGTCCGGCTCCAGGGCGGCGATCGCCTCGAAGTTGATGCCGTCCGTCTCGGAGTAGGTCTCCGGGGCCTCGGCGCCGGACTCCTCGAGCGCGGCGTCGAACCAGTCCGTGGACCCGTTCTCGTTGGCGCCGAAGTCCAGGGCGGGCACCCCGACCGGGACCACGCCGAGAGCGGTCGCCACGTCGTGGTTGACCCAGGAGACCGTGGCCACGCGCTCGGGGGCCTCCTCGATCGTGGTCTCGCCGAACTCGTGTTGCACGGTGCGGGGGAACTCGCCGGTGGCGCCGGCCGCGGCGGTCGACCCGCTCCCGGACTCCCCGCCCGCCGTCCCGGTCGAGCACCCGGTGAGCAGCAGGGCCCCGGTGGTCAGCAGGGCGACCGGCGCGAGGGCGCGGCGGGCGGAGGACAGCGGGCGCGGAGCGCGGGGGAGGAGAGGGGCCACGGCCACCCTTTCGACGGACGACGGCGGGGCCGCCGGTGCGAATGCGGTTAGGGAAGGTTTGCCTAACCACCGGACACGGATCACCCTAGGGTGGAGAACTGCGAATACGCAACACGGGCATGATGTAATCGCTGCGCCGATGTGGTTAGGTAAGGCTTGCCTCACTCCGAGGCGAGCCCCCGGCCCCATCGATCCCCCTTGCGAGGAGCCCATGAACGACTTCCTGTTCACCCGTCGCACCCCGGCCCAGTACGCCGGTGCCCTGCACGGCGCCGTCGACGCGGTGGCCGTCCACCTGGCCGGCACGGAGCGCCCCCGCTCCGCCGCCACGCCCGCCGAGCTCGAGGACCTCGTCGCGCGCGTCGACCTCGACCGCCCCCTCGGGGACGTCGCCGCCGCGCTGGAGGAGACGCGCCGGCTCTACCTCGACCACGCGGTGCACTTCCACGACCCCGGCTACATAGCCCACCTCAACTGCCCGGTGGCCATCCCCGCCGTGGCCGCCGAGGCCCTCACCGCGGCCGTGAACACCGCGGTCGAGACGTGGGACCAGTCCACCACCGCGACGCTGGTGGAGCAGCGGCTCGTGGACTGGACCACCGCCCGGATCGGCTTCCCCGCGGCGGGGGAGCCGGACGGGGTGTTCACCACCGGGGGCACCCAGTCCAACCTCCAGGCCCTCTTCACCGCCCGCGAGCAGCGGCTGTCCCGCCCGCACCCGGCCCCGCGGCAGGAGCGCCTCGGGCGGCTGCGGATCGTGGCGGGCGAGCACGCGCACTTCAGCGTGGACCGGGCCGCCCACCTGCTCGGGCTGCCCGCGGACGCGGTCGTCCCCGTGCCCGCCGGCCGGGACGGGGCGCTGGACCCGGTCGCCCTCGAACGGGCCCTGCACGAGGTCGCCGTGTCCGGCGACGAGGTCGCCGCCGTGGTGGCCACCGCCGGGAGCACGGACCTCGGCGTGATCGACCCGCTGCCGGCGGTCGCGGACCTGTGCCGGGCGCACGAGGTGTGGCTGCACGTGGACGCCGCCTACGGCGGGGGCCTGCTCGTCTCGCCCACCCGGCGGCACCTGCTGGAAGGGATCGAGCGGGCCGACTCCGTGACCGTGGACTTCCACAAGTCCTGGTTCCAGCCGGTGGCCGCCTCCGCGCTGCTGCTGGCCCGGGGACGGGACCTGCGCTTCTCGACCTGGAGCGCCGAGTACCTCAACCCCCGCCACGCGGTGCGGCCCAACCTGGTGGACAAGTCCCTGCAGACCACCCGGCGCTTCGACGCGCTCAAGCTGTGGATGACCCTGCGCACCGTCGGGGCCCCGGAGCTCGGCCGGGCCCTGGACCGGGTCCTGGACCTCGCGCAGGAGGCCGGCCGGATCGTGGCGGACGCCCCCGACATGGAGCTCGTGGCCCGGCCGGTGCTCTCCACCGTCCTGTTCCGGCACCGGCCCCAGGGCACCGACGACGACGACGCAGAGCGTCTCGTCGAGCCGGTCCGGGCCGCGCTGTTCGACTCGGGGCGCGCGGTCGTGGCCTCGACCGTCGTCGGCGGCCGCCGCTGCCTGAAGTTCACCTTCCTCAACCCGGTGACCACCGCCGCGGACGTCGAGCGGGTGCTGGACCTGGTCCGCGCCGCCGCGCGGGACGCCGCGCCGCTGCCCGCCGCGGCGGGGGCGCGCTGATGGCCGCCGCGACCGGGCGCGTGCACGACCTGCTCGGCATCGGGATCGGCCCCTTCAACCTGGGCCTGGCCTGCCTCGCCGCGCCCCTGGAGGACCTCGACGCGGTGTTCCTCGACGCCCGCGAGGGCTTCGACTGGCACCCCGGACTGATGCTCGAGGACGCCACCATCCAGGTCCCGTTCCTCGCCGACCTGGTCACGCTGGCCGACCCGACCTCCCCCTGGTCGTTCCTCAACTACCTCAAGCGGACCGGGCGGCTCTACCCCTTCTACATCCGCGAGGACTTCAACCCGCTGCGCGCCGAGTACAGCGCCTACTGCCGGTGGGCGAGCGAGCGGCTGGAGAGCCTGCACTGGGGCCGCGAGGTCGTCGCCGTCGAGCGCGACGCCGCCGCGGACGCCTACACGGTCACCGCCCGCACCCGGACCGGGACGGAGCAGTGGCGGACCCGGCGCCTGGTCCTCGGCGTGGGCACCGTGCCGTGGGTGCCCGCCGGTGTCGAGCCCGGGGCCGGACCCGTCCTGCACACCAGCGACTACCTGCCCCGGCGCGAGGAGCTGCTGGGGCGGGAGAGCGTGACCGTGCTCGGCAGCGGCCAGTCCGCCGCGGAGGTCTACCGGGACCTGCTCGAGCGCGCCGGGGCGGACGGTCCCCGGGTCGACTGGATCACCCGCTCCCCACGGTTCTTCCCCATGGAGTACACCAAGCTCACCCTCGAGATGACCTCCCCCGAGTACGTCGACCACTTCCACGGCCTCGACCGGCACCGGCGGGACCGGCTCAACCGCGAGCACACGACGCTCTACAAGGGCATCAGCACGGACCTCGTCAACGGAATCCACGAGCTGCTCTACCGCCGCTCGGTGCACGGGCACCCGGCGGGGCTGCTCACCACGAACACCTCCCTGACGGGCGCCCGGTGGGACGCCGCGGCCGGGACGGTGGAGCTGGCGCTGCGCGACGACGAGCTCGAGCGCTGTTGGCAGCATACCACCGGCGCCCTGGTGCTCGCCACCGGCTACCGCCCCGAGGTCCCGGCCTTCCTGGACCCGGTGCGCGAGGAGATCGCCTGGGACGCCGCCGGGCGCTACGACGTCTCCCGCGACTACGCGATCGACCGGGAGCGGAGCCGGATCTGGGTGCAGAACGCCGAGGTGCACACCCACGGCCTGACCGCCCCCGACCTCGGCATGGGCGCCTACCGCAACAGCGTGATCCTCCGGGCCGTGACGGGCCGGGAGGTCTATCCGGTCGAGCCCGCCATCGCCTTCCAGACCTTCGGCATTCCCCAGGAGACCGCATGAGCACCCCGCACCCCGCCCCCGTCGAGCGCTTCGCCACCCCCGGCGGCGTCCTCACCCTCGAGCCGCTGGTGCTGGACGGACCCATCGTGGAGCTCCTCCACGCGTGGCTGACCCACCCCCGGTCCCGCTTCTGGGGCCTGCTCGACGCCGACCCCGCCACCGTCCGGGGCGCCTTCGAGGCCGTCGCGGCCCACCCCCGCTGCGAGGCCCGGCTGGCCCGCCTCGACGGGGTCCCGCTGGGCGTCGTGGAGACCTACGACCCCGCCGAGGTGCTCCTCGCCGGCCGCTACGCCCACCGCGCCGGCGACGTGGGGATGCACCTGCTCCTCGCCCCGGCCCGGACCCCGGTGCCCGGCACGAGCGCCGCCCTGATGGCCGCCACGCTGCGCGGGCTGTTCGAGCGGCCCGGGACCCGGCGCGTCGTCGTCGAGCCCGACGTCCGCAACGAGGCCGTGCACCGGCTCAACGCCCGGGCGGGCTTCGAGGTCCACGGGCCCCTGCCGCTGCCGGAGAAGACGGCGCTGCTCAGCACCTGCACCCGGGAGCAGTTCGAGGCCTCGGAGCTGGCGGGGTCCGCCCGCCCGGTCCCGGCCGCCGCCGGCCCCGCCGGCCCCGCCGAGGCCGGCCACCTGGGCCTGCACCCGATGCGCGTCGCCCACCGCCACCTGTGCTGCAAGGCCCTGGCCGAGTTCGCCCACGAGCGGCTGGTGCACCCCGAGCCGGTCGGCGAGGACGCCTTCGAGGTCCGGGCCGGGGCCGCCCGCTACCGGTTCCGGGCGCGGCGCACCCCGCTGGAGCACTGGGTGCTCGACGAGGGCTCGCTGCGCCGCACGGTGGCCGGCGTCGCCGCCGAGCCCGACGCCCAGGCCCTGGTCACCGAGCTCGCCCCGCAGCTGGGCATCCCCGCGCACCTGCTGGCCACCTACCTCGAGGAGATCGCGAGCACCCTCGCCTCCGCGGCCTACAAGCTGGTGCACCGCACCCGCCCGGCATCGGCGCTGGCGGACGCCGGCTTCCAGGAGGTCGAGGCCGCCATGACCGAGGGGCACCCCGGCTTCGTGGCCAACAACGGGCGGATCGGCCTGGGCGTCACCGAGCACGACCGGTACGCCCCCGAGGCGGCCCGGCCCGTGCACCTCGTGTGGGTGGCCGCGCGCCGCCCGCTCAGCCGCCTCGACACCGGGCGCGGCCTCGACGAGGACGCCCTGTACGCCGCGGAGCTGGACACCGGGACCCGCGCACGCTTCCGGGCCCGGCTGACCGGGCTGGGCCTGGACCCACGGGACTACCGCTTCCTGCCGGTGCACCCCCACCAGTGGGAGCACCGCGTCACCGTGACCTTCGCCCCCGACCTCGCCCGCCGGGACCTCGTGCTGCTGGGGGAGGGCGGGGACGCGCACCGCGCCCAGCAGTCCGTGCGCACCTTCTTCAACTCGACCCGCCCCGAGCGGCACTACGTGAAGACGGCCCTGGCCGTGCAGAACATGGGCTTCCTGCGCGGGCTCTCCCCCCGGTACATGCGCGACACCCCCGCGATCAACGACTGGGTGGCCGACCTCGTGGCCGCCGACCCGGTGCTGGCCCGCACCGGGTTCTCGGTCCTGCGCGAGGTCGCGGCGATCGGCTACACCGGGGACGCCTACCACCGCGCGGCCGCCTCGGGCCACGGGGAGGAGGGCCCGCACACCAAGATGCTCGCGGCGCTGTGGCGGGAGAGCCCCGTGGCGCGCACCGGACCGGGGGAGCGGCTGGCGACCCTCGCCTCCCTGCTGCACGTGGACGCCCTGGGCACCCCGCTCGTCTCCGTGCACGTGCGGGCCTCCGGGCTGAGCGCCGAGGAGTGGGTCCGGCGGCTGCTGGACGCCTACCTCGCCCCGGTCGCCCGGTGCCTGCTCGCCCACGACCTCGTGTTCATGCCCCACGGCGAGAACGTGGTCCTCGTGCTGCACGAGCACGTCCCGCGGCGGGCGATCATGAAGGACATCGGCGAGGAGGTCGCCGTCGTCACCGACCGTCCCCTGCCGGAGGGCCTCGACCGGATCCGGCACGTCGTGGACCCCGCGACCGCGGCCCTGTCCGTGCACACCGACGTGTTCGACGGCGTGCTGCGCCACCTGGCGGGCCTGCTCGAGGCCGACGGGCTGCTGGCGGCCGGCGCGTTCTGGGACCTGGCGGCGCGGTGCCTGCACGAGGTGGCCGAGGCCGATCCGGCCGGTGCGGCGCGGGTGCCGCTCTTCGCGCCCCGCTTCGAGCACTCCTGCCTCAACCGGCTGCAGCTGCTCAACACCCTGCAGATGGTCGACCTCACGGACCAGGCCGCGTCCCTGCAGTACGCCGGGACGCTGGAGAACCCGGTGGCGGCCCGGGTGCCCGCCCGCTGACCCGGCCGTTCCGTCCGCCCCGTCCCTGCGGGGCGGACGGAACGAGGGGCTCAGGCCGCGTCGCGGGCGTCGAGCTCGTGCACGACCTCCTGGAGCCGGTCGGTGGTGCAGGGGTGGGGGCCCTCCGGTCCGGTCAGGTACTCCCGGTCGAGCTGGCGGCAGATCCTGGAGTGCAGCACCTGCAGCTCGCCCATGCTCAGGGCGGCCAGGGCGGCCGGGAAGGTCTCGTCCGGCCCCAGGCAGGAGCAGGGCCGGCCCTGCGGGGACGGGGCGGGGCTGTGGCTGTGCTGGGTCACGGTGGGTGCGCTCATGGTGATGTCCTTCGCGGGAAGTGCGGTGCAGATGTGTGGAGCAGGGGCCGCACCCGAGGGGACGCGGTAATGGTCACGGTGGTGGTCACGGTGCGGGTCGCAGTGCGGGGAAGGCGGCGGTGCCCGGTCCGGCGGCCCGTTCATCGGGGAAGGACGGGCCATGCGGAGGGGCACCGGGCGGGGCGCGCGGGACGAGGGCGCAGGGAAGGCGGTCCGGGATCTCCTGGTGTGCAGCCGTCACGGGGAAAGGCCGTGTGCTCGACCTGCTCCCACCGTAGGCGAGACCTCCGGTATTGACCATCCCGGCGCCGGCCGCCCGTGGGTGCCCGACGGCGACTCGGGGCGGGTGCGGTCCGCGGGTCCCCATGCCCCGGCCGCAGGCGCCGCCGGTCCGTGCGCGTCCCGGCCGGAGCGTGTATGCTTCATCGGTTGTCGCATTTCGCGTTCTCGCCGGTCCGGCTGTCCGCCCCTCCGGGCGCAGCAGGTCTTCCGGACGACGTCCACGGCACGCAGCGCAGCGCCCGAGTGCCCCGGACACGGGGGACGCGCCGTGGTCCCGGACGACGGGCCGCACCCGACGAGCGGCAGGGCGCAGCGGTCCGGCGCCGCCGAGGGCGTCGGCCGCAGCACCCCCGTGGACCGCTCGACGGGCGGGGTCGGGCCCGTCCCGGCGACCGGCTCCAACGGTGCCGCTCACTCGAGCGGCACCGGCCCACGGAGCTCGACACCCAGCACGGCACCCAGGCCGCGGACGTCGCCGTCCTCACCCGGGGCCGCACTGATCTCCTGAGCTCTCCGGCGCCCGGGCACGGCACGGGGCCGGACCCGTCATCGGGCACACCGCGCGCTTCCGGGGCGCGGTCCCGCGTCCGGGACGCCCGCCCGTGGCACCGCCCCCGGTGGTGCGGTGCCCGGGCTCCAGCACTGCCACGGCACCCCCGGAGGTGCCCTGCCCCCGGCAGCGCCCTGTGCTCCGCAGCGTCCGGCAACCCGCTGCGTCCTGCACCCGGCCGGCCGCACGGCCCGCCCGGGCGGCTCCTCGGACCGACCGGCGGCGCCGGCCCGTCCGTTCCTCACCGGCGACCAGCACGGTCGCCGCCCCCGATTCTCGAAAGTTCTCATCATGAAACACACCATGTCCGTCCTGGTCCAGGTGGACCTCGACGCCACCCACGTCCGCGTCCTCGTCACGGGATGCCTCACGGAGGCCAACCAGCACGTGCTCCACCCCGTGATCGGCCGCGCCCGCACGCTCGGCGCCGCCGTGCACGTCGACCTGGACTCCGTCCGGCACCTGCAGCCCGCCGCGGCGACGCAGCTGCGCGCGGCCGTCGACCACGAGGGGGCCTCGCCCGGCCTCGGGGCCGTGCGCATCAGCGTCCCCACCGGGCCCCGCACCCATCCGCTGGGGGAGCTGCCGGTCCGACCGCTCCCGGACTCCGCGCCCCTCCCCGCCCTGGCCGCCTGAACCGCACCCGGCGGCCACCGGCTCCCGTCCGCACCCCGTTGCCGGAGCCGGCGGCGCCCTCGGTCGAAGGGGCACCGTCCTGCGCCGGGTGGGCCAGGGCGCCGCGGGGCGTCGGGGAGTGGCAATTCCGCGGGTCCTGGCGCAGGATTGAGCGGTGCCCGACGACCGTTCCGCCACCGCCGCCGACCCCGCTGCCGCCCACGAACCCGTGCCGGAGCTGCTGGTCGGCCTCGTCCTCTCGCCCCAGATCGCCGGTGTCCTGCCCCGGGACCTCGCCGGCTCCCTGCTCAACCCGCTGCACGAGCGCTACCCCGGGGTGCGCTGGCGCCTGACCGCGGCCGAGGACCGGCTGGTGGTACCGCCGGCCGACGGGCTCGACCTGCTGGAGGCCGCCCGCGACCGGATGCTCGACGAGGACTGGGACCTCGTCGTCGTCCTCACGGACGTCCCGCTCAAGGACGGCCGCAGCCCGGTGCTCACGCAGCTGAGCCCCGTGCACGGCGTGGGCCTCGTCGCCGTCCCGGCCCTCGGACCGGTGCACGTGGGGCAGAAGGTCCGGCAGACCGTGGTCCGGGTGGTCGGCCACCTGCTGGGCCACGACGCCGAGGACGCGGACGACGCCGAGGCGCAGGAGGAGCTCGTCCGGCGCGCCCGGCAGCGCTCGGAGGACCTCGAGGACCGGCCGGAGGACAACGCCGTGCAGTTCACCGCCCGGGTGCTGGGCGGCAACGTGCGCCTGCTGCTGGGGATGATCCGGGCCAACCGGCCCTGGACCCTGGTGGTGCGGCTGTCCCGGCTGCTCGCCCTGGCCGCGGCCACCGGGGTGCTGACCCTGGTGGCCTCGGACCTGTGGCTGCTCGCCGCCGCCTACGGGCCGTGGCGCCTGGGGCTGCTGGGCCTGCTCTCGGTGGGTGCGGTGACCGGTGCGCTGATCGTGGGCGCCCGGCTCTGGGAGCGTCCGCGACGGCGCGCCGAGCGCGAGCAGGTGGCGCTGTTCAACCTGGCCACGGCCGCGACCGTGGCCATCGGCGTGGTCGTGTTCTACGCCGCGGTCTTCGCCCTGTCCTGGCTCGGCGCCCTGCTGCTCGTGGACGGCGACGTCTTCGCGGCGGTGATCGGCGCCCCGGCCGGGGCGGACGAGTACGGCAAGCTGGCGTGGCTGACGGCCACGCTCGCCACCGTGGGCGGGGCCCTCGGCGCCGGGCTCGAGGACGACGACGCCGTGCGCGCCGCCGCGTACACCCGCTCGGAGCCCTGAGCGCCGCGGCGCTCAGCGGCCGGACCGGCCAGCCGGCTCCTCGCGGTGGCGCCGTGCCGGGTGGGGCAGGCGGCGAGCACGCGCACGGCGGGTCCTTCCGCTCGGTGGGCGTGCTTCGGGGCTCCGTCGCGCCGCGGTCGTGCTCCAGGAGACGGCCCAGGGGGACGCAGTGCGCCGCAGCCGCGGTGATCAGTAGACTTGGTGTCCCCGGCGTGGTCCGGGAACTCTTCCCGAGAGGACACGATGACCGCCACGCAGCAGACCCCTCCCGCGCCCCGCACCCCGCGCCGGCCGCGGCTCCGGCGCAGCAACTGCCACCGCCCCGGCATCACGCGCCGCGGCCACGGCAGGGGCTACGTGTACCGGCACGCCGACGGGACCAAGGTCGAGGCGCCCGAGGAGCTCGACCGGATCCGGGGCCTGGCGATCCCCCCGGCCTGGAAGAACGTCTGGATCAGCCCGCAGCCCAACGGCCACATCCAGGCCACCGGGACGGACGACGCCGGGCGGCGCCAGTACATCTACCACCCCCGGTGGCGGGAGCTGAAGGACCGGGAGAAGTTCGACCGGGTCCTGGACTTCGGCGACACCCTGCCCCGGGCCCGGCCGGCGGTGACGCGGCTGCTGCGCGCGGAGGGACTCACGGAGGAGAAGGCGTGCGCCGCGGCCTTCCGGCTGATGGACGACGCGGCCCTGCGGATCGGCAACGAGGAGTACGCCCAGTCCAACGGCTCCTACGGAGTGACCACCCTGCTGGTGCGGCACGTGCGGGTGGACGGGGACGACGTGCACCTGGACTTCCCCGGCAAGAGCGGGCACCAGTGGTCGCTGACCCTCCGGGACGCGGACCTCGCCGCCGCGCTGGCCCCCATGCTCGAGCGGGATCCGGACGAGCCCGCCCTGGCCTACCGGGACGAGGACGGGCAGTGGGCCACCACCACCAGCGCCCGGCTCAACGACTTCGTCCGGGACCGGTGCGGACAGGACTTCACCGCCAAGGACTTCCGCACGTGGCAGGGCACGGTGAGCGCCGCCCTCGCGCTGGCCGCCCGCGCGGACACGCGCCCCAGCCAGAGCGCCCGCAAGAAAGCCGTCTCCGCGGCCATGCGGGAGGTCGCCGAGCACCTGGGGAACACCCCCACCGTGGCCCGCAGCTCCTACGTGGACCCGCGGGTGGTCGACCGCTTCCACCACGGGGAGACCATCGACGCCGACACCTACCGGGCGGCCGAGCGGAACCTGCGGTCCTTCCTGACCTGAGGCGGTTCCGCCCGCGCGTCAGCGCCGGATGCCGTACCGGAAGTACAGGACGGGCCCGACGAAGTTGATCGCGATGATCGCCGCCCACTTGCCCTTGCCGCCGTCGACCTCCTCAGTGGGGCGCAGGGCCAGGTCCGCCCAGGCGGTGGCGGCCAGTGAGACCTGCACGGAGGCCAGCGCCAGCAGCGCCGTCTGCTGCCCGGCCGTGAGGTCCTGCCACCTGGTCCTCCACCCACGGGCGCTCCTGCGGGTGGTGCTCCTGCTCGTCCCGGTGCGGGTCATGGTCGTCCTCCCGTTGGTCGGGGACGCGGTGTCCCCCTCGGCCGGCCGCTCCTGTCACGTCGGCGCCGCGGCCAGGCGCTCGACGAGCAGCGGGTGCCGAAGTATCCCGTCCCCGTGGACAGCCTCTGACGCGGGGGCGGGGCGTGGCCGGCCATGCGTGCGGCCGCCGGCGCGTTGCGCGCTGCGCTGCATCCCACGTCCACGACGACCTCCTCCGGCCGCTCGCGGCGCGGCCCCGGTCCTCATGGTGGAGCGGGCGCCGCCGGCAGTCAATGCCGCCGTCCCGGCACGGCCCGCGTGGCTTCACACACTGGTGCCGTGCCACAGGGAGCGCAGGCCACCGCGAGGCCCAGCGCACCGGCCGGGGCGGTGACGGCAGCGCCGCCCCGGTCGCGGCGACCACCCCGCTGCGGCTCCGTGTCCCAGTGTGACCGAGGAGCACGGGCGTCCGCCGCGACCGCGGCCGGGTGGCCGGTCTAGCGTGGGGGAATGACCCGGTGCCCCACCCCGTCGCAGGCCCCGCCCGGCCTCGTCCCCTGGCCGCCCGCGGCAGTGCGCGCCCAACTGCTCGCCGGCCTCACCCCCGTCCCGGACACGGGGCCGCGGTCCCCGTTCCGGGAGCCGACCGGTGCACCGCGGCCGGTGCCCCTGCTGCACTTCCCGGCGGCCGACGTCCCGGTGCCCCGGAGCCGGCCGTGACCCGGCCGCTGCCGCGCGCCGCCCGGAGGCACTGGGCTGCCCTGGAGCGCACGGGCTCCCCGGCGCCGCCCGCCGCGGCTCCCGCGGCGCTCGCCGGCCTGCCCGAGCCCGCGCGCCGCTGGCTGGCCCGCGCCGTGCCGCCCGGCACTCCGGTGTGGTCGATGGCGGAGCTGCGGATGCGCGGTGAGATCCGGCTGGGCGGCAGGTGGCGCGCCTTCTCCGCGCGCCAGCTCCTGGCACCGGGGGTCGGCTTCGTGTGGGCCGCCCGCACCCGGGTCCTCGGCCTGCCGGTGACCGGCTTCGACCGCTACGGCGCCGACGAGGGCGAGCTGCGGTGGCGGCTGCTGGGGGTCGTGCCCGTGCTGTCCGCGACGGGTCCGGACATCACTCGCAGCGCCGCCGGGAGGCTCGCCGGCGAGGGCGTCCTCGTTCCGCCGGCCTGCGTGCGCGCCGCCTGGTCCGCGGGGACGGTCCCGGGCACCGCCGTCATGTCCTGGGTCCTGGACGGAACGCCCGAGGAATGCCTGGTCCGGGTCGACCCGGAGGGCCGGCTCGTGGAGCTGCGCATGCAGCGGTGGGGTGATCCGGACGGCACCGGATCCGGCCGTCACCCGTTCGGGGTCGCGCTGTCCGCGGAGAAGTCCTTCGACGGCGTGCGGGTGCCCACCGCGCTGCGCGCCGGATGGGGGTGGGGGACCGACCGGCAGGCCGAGGGGGAGTTCTTCCGGGCCCGGATCGAGGACGTCCGCTTCCGCTGAGCCCCTCGAACGGCGCCCCGGAGGGACCGCCCCGGAAGAGCCCGATCAGCGCGCCGGGTCCTGGTCGCCCAGGGGGTCACCCGATCGGTCGTCCCGGCGGTCCGGGGCCGGAGGATCCGCGGGCGCCGGGGGCATCGCCGCTTCCCGGGGCGGAGGCTCCACAGGACCCTGGTCGAGCCGGAAGGGCGGGTACTCGTCCCGCATCAGCAGGACGTAGGCCAGCACCCGGTTGACCCAGCGGTTGATGCCCACCACGAGGGCGAACAGCTCGGGGCGGTACCGGCCCGTGAAGAGCAGGATCACAGCGGCGACGAGCACGAGCAGACCGAGCAGGGACGGCCCCCAGCTGGTCGTGGTCGTGCTGCCGTCCGTCTCCGAGACGCTGGTCCACCTGCTCCCGCCCGTGAGCACGCCCAGGACCAGCAGGTGCGGGATCGCCAGCAGCCACCACTTCACGAGCACCAGGCCGCGGGACAGCCGCTCCGGATAGGCGACCTCCAGCTCCGCGGGGTAGTCCGCGCGGGCCGGCGTGAACGGCGGGTACCGGTCGGTGCCCAGCGCCGCGTACGAGTAGAACCCCACGCGCCAGCTCCACCGCAGCACCCCGGCGCAGAAGGAGAACCACGAGGGCGGGTACCGACCCGTGAACAGGACGACGATCCCCGCCGCCACCGTGGTGACCACGAGGGCGAACCACAGCACGGCCAGCACGATCAGGTGCGGGATCACCAGCAGCCACTTCACCAGCCACAGCCACCGGGACAGCCCCGTGTCGAGGAGGCCGGTCAGGCGCACCGGATACGGCGGTGCCGGTGCCCCGTCCCGGGACGGGACCCCGGCGAGGGCCGCACCCGGGCCCGTGCCGCGCGGCGGGGTGCCCGGGCCGATGTCCCGGCCGAGTCCGGCGGCGCCGAGCAGCAGCAGCGGGACGCCCGCGGCCAGGCCCACCAGACCGCCGATCAGCTGGCCGCCGGCCAGCGGGCCGAACAGGTCCGAGCGCGCCCCGACCTGCACGTCGGCCCACACGGGGCGGGTGGCGTCGGCGTTCATGACCACCAGCGTCCAGCTGCCCGAGCGCAGGTCCAGGGTGAGCTCCCGGGTGCCGGGGCCCTGGTCCGAGTCGGCCCAGAAGGTCCGGTTCCCGGGCCGGCCGGGCGCCCGCTCGCCGGGGACCCGGTCCGGGGCGTCGTCCCCGGCCTCCGTGCCGGCGCCCATCCGGGCATGGGCCACGCCGTCCAGGTACCGGTCGACGTCCTCCGAGGCGGCGACGCCCACGAAGAGCTCCTGCCCCGGGTCCACGGCCGTGACCCGGACCTGCACGCTGCCCAGCTCGTTCAGGAAGGGCACGGGGGACACCTCGGCCTCCCCGAGGTCGAGCACGGCCGGCGGTCCGACCAGGGCGTAGGTGATGGTCTGGTGCCGGTCCGGGGGCGAGCTGAGGTAGCGGCCTCCCTGCTGGGCCGAGGCGGCGGCGGCGAGGACCAGCCCGCTGACCAGCGCCGCCAGGCCCAGGGCCGTGAGAAGGGTGCCCACCACCAGCAGCACCCACTGCCCGGGCCGGGTGGGGCGCGGGCCGGGGTGCCGGCCGGCGGGAGCGGGCGGATCGGAGACGGGCTGCGCGGTCACGGGAACCCCCTGGTCGAGTGGTGGCGGGGCCGGGGACTCCCGGTCCGGTGGGCTCGGGGCGCGGCGGGACCCGCCGCGAGCGCCGCGCCGGCCCGGCGGATGCTGCCGTGCGCCGGCTCGTGGACGACCGGGGCGGTCATGGCGGGGCTCCTCTCAGTGGTCCTCCCGGCCGGGCGGCACGGGAAGGGCGCTCAGACGTGCAGGACGGCGGCTCCTGTGACCCGGTCCGCGGCCAGGTCCGCCAAGGCCCGGTCCGCGCCGCTCAACGGGTAGGGCACGGTGGTGGGACGCAGCCCCGTCCGGGCGGCCAGCCGCAGGAACTCCTCGCCGTCCTGCCGGGTGCTGGCGGTGACGCTGCGCAGCTGCCGCTCCTGGAACAGCTCGGCGGCGTAGTCGAGGGCCGGGATGTCGGTGAGGTGGATCCCGGCGACGGCGAGGGTGCCGCCGCGGTCCAGGGCACGCAGGGCCGGGGGTACGAGGGTGCCCACGGGGGCGAAGAGGATCGCCGCGTCCAGGGGCGCCGGGGGAGGCTCGTCGGCCGCTCCGACGAAGTGGGCGCCCAGTTCGCGGGCCAGCCCGCGGGCCTGCTCCGAGCGGGTCATCACGTGCACCTCTGCGCCCTGGTGCAGGGCCACCTGGGCGGCCAGGTGCGCGGACGCCCCGAACCCGTAGATGCCCAGGCGGCCTCCCGGCGGCAGCTGCGCCCGGCGCAGGGCCCGGTAGCCGATGATCCCCGCGCACAGCAGCGGGGCCGCGTGCTCGTCGTCGAACTGCTCGGGCAGCCGGTAGGCGAAGGCCTCGGGGACGAGTGTCAGCTCCGCGTAGCCGCCGTCGTGGTCCCACCCGGTGAAGCGCGGGTCCGTGCAGAGGTTCTCCTGGCCGCGGCGGCAGAACCGGCACCGCCCGCAGGTGCTGCGCAGCCACGCGACGCCCACGCGCTCGCCGGTCCGGAACCGGGAGCACCCGGGGCCCCGGCCCACGACCTCGCCGACGACCTCGTGGCCCGGGATCGTCCCGGCCCGGTGCAGGGGCAGGTCGCCCTCGGCCAGGTGCAGGTCGGTGCGGCACACGCCGCAGGTCCGGACCCGGACGAGAAGCTCCCCGGGTCCAGGCGCGGGGTCGGGGCACCGCCCGAACCGCATCGGTCCGCCGGCCACGGGGCCGGGCTCCTCGATCCACCAAGCGCGCATGGTTGCCCGTCCGTCCCCCGGCAGCCGGCCCGGCCGCAGGCCGGTTTCCTGTTCTGCTCCGAGTGTAGGAACGGATCCGCGGCCCCGGCGGGAAAGGAGGAATGTTAATGCCCGGGGCGGCGCGCGGATCCGGCGACCGGGGGTGTTCCCTTCCGGGCCGCGGGGGACGACCATGGGGGCGGAGGACCCCGGGCGCCGTCCGCGTCACGCCCGCCCGGTGGGCCCTGTCCCGGCGCGGTAGGAGAGGACGCAGACATGGCCGAGCGCATCGACCGGTGGCCCACGGGGGCGCCGTGCTGGGCGGACATCATGGTCTCCGACCTGGACCGCTCCATGGACTTCTACGCGTCCGTGCTCGGCTGGAGGTTCACGCCCTCGGACCCCGCGTACGGGGGCTACTGCAACGCCCTGGTGGACGGCGAGCCCGTGGCGGGCCTGTCCCCGGCGCTGCCGGAGACGGAGGACGACCCCCACGCCTGGGCGGTCTACCTCGCCTCCGACGACATCGTGGCGACCGGCCGGGCCGCCGTGGCCGCCGGGGCGCGCCAGCTCTTCGAGCCGATGGAGGTGGGCCGCTTCGGCACCATGGGCGTGTGGATCGATCCCACGGGGGCCGCCTTCGGGGTGTGGCAGCCGCGGGACCACACGGGCTTCAGCATCATCGGCAAGCACGGCGCCGTGGCGTGGTGCGACCTCCTGACCTCGGACCAGCAGGCCGCCGAACGGTTCTACGCGGAGGTCTTCGGCTACGACTACCAGGACATCGGGACCCGGCACGAGGCCTACGCGGTGTTCACGGTGCCGGGGATGGACCGCAGCGCGGGCGGGATCGGGGTGCCGGCCGAGGACGTCGACCACCTGCAGGAGGCGCCGCCCCTGTGGTGGGTGTGCTTCGAGGTCGACGACGCCGACACCGCCGCCGAGCGGGTGATCGGGGCCGGGGGCAGCCTGCTCGGGGAGCCGGAGGAGTTCGGCTACGGAGAGCTGGTGTTCGCCGCCGGCCCGGACGGCGAGCGCTTCGCCCTCATGGGGCCCTCCTCGGAGGACTGGGCCGAGGCGCACGACGAGGACGACGAGGACGACGAGCGGTGAGCGCGTCCCGGGCCCGCGGCGCGCCGCCGGTCCGGGAGGCGCCTCGGGCGCTGCCGCTCAGGTGCTTCGGCGGCGGGGCCGCGGTCGAGGACCGTCGGCCGGGGCGCCGGGTTCCGTCGGCTCAGAACAGGCCCACGACGGCACCCACGAACCACAGCACGGCGAACAGCAGCACCAGGCCCAGGATGGCGGCGATCGCGATCTTGCCCTTCGCGGAGTCCCCGGGGTGGTCCACGTCCAGGTCGGGGTTGTCGGGCCCGACGCCCACGCCGGCGTCGGGAGGGGTGTCGCCGGCGATGCTGCGGCCGGACTCCTCGTTCAAGGCGTCCTGGGCCTTCTCGGGGTCGTTGCGCGCCTGCTCGGGATTGATGTCGGCCACGGGGACCTGCTTTCTCGGGTCGGTCCTGCTCGGGATGTGTGTCCCAGCAGACTAGCAAGCCTGCTGGCGGTATGGGTGGGAGGGGAGCGGCGGATCGCGGGTGTGAGGCCCCGGAAACCTGCGCGCCATGTGCGTGTGGAAAGAATTGGCTGCTACTCGTGGTATCACTTGTACCGTGTGGTGCCCGTCACACCTGTCGGCAGCCCGGGGACCACGTCCCTGTTCCGTGACCCGGAGCGGGGTCTGCCGCTCGCCCCTTCCGAGGAGTCCGTTCATGTCCATGCCATTCCGCCCGGGGCGCGCCCGCCGCGCCCTCGCCGTCACGTCCCTGGCCGCCGCGGCCTCCCTGGCGCTCACCGGCTGCCTCGCCTCGGACCGGGAGGAGGGCGGGTCGGGGGAGGCCGCCGCCGGCGACGTCGACGGCACGTTCGTCTTCGCGGCGTCGTCCGACCCCAAGTCCCTGGACCCCGCGTTCGCCCAGGACGGCGAGTCCTTCCGCGTCTCGCGCCAGATCTTCGAGGGGCTCGTGGGCGTGCAGGAGGGCTCCGCGGAGCCGGAGCCGCTGCTGGCGGAGTCCTGGGAGCAGTCCGAGGACGGCCGGACCTACACGTTCCAGCTCAAGGACGGCGTCACCTTCCACGACGGCACGACGTTCGACGCGGAGGCGGTCTGCGCGAACTTCGACCGCTGGTACAACTTCGAGGGCCTGCTGCAGTCCGAGAACATGGCCTACTACTACGGCTCGCTGTTCAAGGGCTTCGCGGACTCCCCGGAGCAGGCCATCTACGCCGGCTGCGAGGCCACCGGTGAGCAGGAGGCCGAGGTCACGCTGAACAAGCCGTTCGCCGGCTTCATCGCCGCCCTGTCCCTGCCGGCCTTCGCCATGCAGTCCCCCACGGCGCTCGAGGAGTACGGCGCGGACACCGCCGGCGGCACCGCGGAGTCCCCGGAGCTGTCCGAGTACGCGCAGGGCCACCCCGTGGGCACGGGCCCGTTCCGGTTCGAGTCCTGGGACGTGGGCAACCAGGTGGTCCTGTCCGCCTACGAGGACTACTGGGGCGAGCAGGGCCAGGTCACCGACGTGATCTTCCGGATCATCGACGACCCGCAGGCGCGCCGCCAGGCCCTCGAGTCCGGCAGCGTGGACGGCTACGACCTCGTGGCGCCGGCCGACACCCAGGCGCTGCAGGACGGCGGCTACAACGTGGTCACCCGCGACCCGTTCACCATCCTGTACCTCGGCTTCAACCAGGCCCAGGAGGAGCTGGCGGATCCCCAGGTCCGCCAGGCCATCGCCCACGCGATCGACAAGGAGGCCCTGGTCTCCCAGACGCTGCCCGAGGGCACCACCGTGGCCACGCAGTTCATCCCCGAGTCCGTCAACGGCTACAACGAGGACGTCACCCAGTACGAGTACGACCCCGAGAGGGCCCGCCAGCTGCTCGAGGAGGCCGGCTACGCGGACGGCCTCGAGCTGGACTTCAGCTACCCCACGGGCGTCTCGCGGCCCTACATGCCCAACCCGGAGCAGACGTTCACCACGCTCACCGCGCAGCTCGAGGAGGTGGGCATCACCGTCAACCCGCAGCCGGACAAGTGGTCCCCGGACTACCTGGACCGCGTCAACGGCACCTCCGACCACGATCTGCACCTGCTGGGCTGGACCGGTGACTACAACGACACCGACAACTTCGTGGGCGTGTTCTTCGGCCAGGAGAAGCCCGAGTTCGGCTTCGACGACCCCGAGCTGTTCCAGGCGCTGGCCGACGCCCGCGAGCTGACCAGCGTCGAGGAGCAGACCCCGGTCTACGAGGAGATCAACGACCAGATCATGCAGAAGCTGCCGGCCGTGCCCCTGGCCAACCCGGCGCCGTCGCTCGCCTTCGACGCCCGCGTGGAGTCCTACCCGGTGAGCCCGGTCAACGACGAGGTCTTCAACCGGATCCAGCTCAGCGAGTGAGCCCCGGGCCCGGGGGCGGCGCACGCGCCGTCCCCGGGCCGCCCCGTCTCCCGACGGTCTTCCCCCTGCCCCTCTCCGCCCGGAAGGACCGGAATGCTCCGCGTCATCGGCAAGCGGATCGCCCTGCTGATCCCCACCCTCCTCGGCCTGTCGATCCTGCTCTTCGCCTGGGTCCGGGCCCTCCCCGGAGGGCCCGCCACGGCCCTGCTGGGGGACAAGGCCACCCCCGAGGCCGTGGCTCGCATCAACGAGGTCTACGGCTTCGACCGGCCCCTGGTCGAGCAGTACTTCGTCTACATGGGCCAGCTCCTCCGGGGGGACTTCGGTGCCTCCATCGTGACCGGCCGGCCCGTGGTCGAGGAGTTCCTCACCCGCTTCCCGGCCACCCTGGAGCTCGCCCTCGTGGCGCTGGTCTTCGCGGTGGGCGTGGGAGTCCCGCTGGGCTACGTGGCCGCCCGCCACCGCGGCCGGCCCCTCGACCACTCATCCGTGGTGCTGTCCCTGCTGGGGATCACCGTGCCCGTCTTCTTCCTGGCGTTCATCCTCAAGTGGCTGCTCGCCATCAAGGTGCCGCTCTTCCCCGCGGACGGGCGGCAGGACCCGCGCATCGACGCGACGCACTACACCAACTTCTTCGTCCTCGACGGTCTGCTCACCGGGGAGTGGGACGCCGCGTGGGACGCGTTCCTGCACCTGATCCTGCCCGGGGTGGCCCTGGGCACGATCCCGCTGGCGATCATCGTGCGCATCACCCGCGCCTCGGTGCTGGAGGTGCAGAGCGCCGACTACGTGCGCACCGCCCGCGCCAAGGGGCTGACGCGCAGCCTCATCCGCGGCCGCTACATCCTGCGCAACGCCATGCTGCCCGTGGTCACGACCATCGGCCTGCAGACCGGCCTGCTGATCTCCGGGGCGGTGCTGACCGAGACCGTCTTCGCGTTCAACGGCATCGGCCGGTTCCTGCGGGACGCCATCTTCAACCTGGACTACCCCGTCCTGCAGGGCTTCATCATCTTCATCGCCCTGGCCTACTCCCTGATCAACCTGCTGGTGGACATCTCCTACAGCCTCATCGACCCCCGGGTGCGTGTTCAATGAGTGCCACACTTCCCCCCGCCCCCTCCGGGCCCGCGCACACCGAGGGCCCCGAGTCCGTCGCGGTCGTCCCGGGCACCGCCGAGCAGACCGGCACGAGCCTGTGGAAGGACGCCTTCCGGCGGCTGCGCCGCAACCCCGCGGCCATCGCCGGCGCCGTGATCGTGGGCGTGTTCCTGCTCGTCGCCCTCCTCGCCCCGTGGCTCGCCCCGTTCGGCGGCGAGGAGCTGCCCGGGCGCACCGAGATCACCCCCACCGAGATCCCCGGCCCCGGCGACGTCGAGGGCTACCCGCTGGGCCTGGACCGCTTCGGCGGGGACCTGCTGTCCAAGCTGATCTGGGGCGCCCGTGCCTCCCTGGTCATCGGCGTGGTCTCCACCGCGCTGGGGCTGGCCGGCGGGATGCTGCTCGGTCTGCTGGCGGGCGGCTTCGGCGGCTGGGTGGACAGCGTCATCATGCGCTTCGTCGACATCCTGCTCTCCGTGCCCAACCTGCTCCTCGCGGTGTCCATCGCCGCGATCATGGGCCAGAGCCAGTGGGCCGTGATGATCGCGATCGGCGCCTCGCAGGTGCCCATCTTCGCCCGGCTGCTGCGCTCCTCGATGCTCTCCCAGAAGGGGGCGGACTACGTCCTGGCGGCGCAGACCCTGGGACTGTCCCGGAGCACCATCACCATGAGCCACCTGCTGCCCAACAGCACCGGGCCGGTCATCGTGCAGGGCACCCTGACCCTGGCCACGGCGGTGATCGACGCGGCCGCCCTGTCCTTCCTGGGGCTGGGGGGCGGCGTGCCGCAGACGGCGGAGTGGGGCCGGATGCTCACCTACGCCCAGGCCGAGCTGGCGATCGCCCCGCAGCTGGCGTTCCTGCCCGGGCTGTGCATCGCCGTCACCGCCCTGGGCTTCACCCTGCTGGGAGAGTCCCTGCGGGAGTCCCTCGACCCCAAGTCCCGAACCGCGTGAGGTGCACCCAGCGATGACCGCAGCAGACACCGCCCCCGGGGCGGCCGACGCCCCCCTGCTCGAGGTCGAGGACCTCGCCGTGGCGTTCACGACGATGAACGGGCCGGTCCAGGCCGTCCACGCGGCGTCCCTGACGCTGCGCCAGGGACGCACCCTGGCCATCGTCGGGGAGTCCGGCTCGGGCAAGTCCACCACGGCGATGTCCGTGATCGGCCTGCTGCCCGGCAACGGCCGGGTCACCGGCGGGTCCGTGCGGTTCGCCGGACAGGAGCTCGTGGGCCTCGACGAGTCCCGGATGCGAGCCGTCCGCGGCCGCCAGATCGGCCTGGTGCCGCAGGATCCCATGTCCAACCTCAACCCCGTGACCACGGTGGGGCAGCAGGTCGCCGAGACGCTGCTCGTGCACGGCCTGGCCACCCGCAAGGACGTGCACGAGCACGTCGTCGCGGCCCTGGGGGCCGCCGGCCTGCCCGAGCCCGAGCGCCGCGCCGCCCAGTACCCGCACGAGTTCTCCGGCGGCATGCGCCAGCGCGCCCTCATCGCGATCGGGCTCGCCTGCCGGCCGCGGCTGCTCATCGCCGACGAGCCGACCTCCGCCCTGGACGTCACCGTGCAGCGGACCATCCTGGACCAGATCGAGCGGATGACCGAGGAGATCGGCACGTCCGTGCTGCTCATCACCCACGACCTCGGTCTGGCCGCCGAGCGCGCCCAGGACATCGTGGTGATGCACCGGGGCCGCATCGTGGAGGCCGGTCCGTCCGCGCAGGTGCTGGAGGACCCGCAGCACGAGTACACGCGCCGGCTCGTGCAGGCGGCGCCCTCGGTGGCGGCGGCCCGCGTCGGCGTGCCGCCGGCGGCGGGGACGGCCGCGGGGCCGGCGGCGGACCCGCAGCGGAGCCCTGCGGCGGTCCCGGGGCAGGGCTCGACGGCCGTTCCCGCCGCGGTCTCCGCGGCCCCCGCTCCCGGGCCGGCCACCGGGCCCGCCCCCGGGTCCGACCCCCGATCCGCGCGCGAGCCGCTCGTGGTGATCGAGGACCTCACGAAGGTGTTCAAGGGGCGGCTGGGACAGCCCGACTTCACGGCGGTCCGCGACGTCTCGCTCACCGTGCCCCGGGGCAGGACCGTGGCGATCGTGGGGGAGTCCGGGTCCGGCAAGACGACGACGGCGCGGATGCTGCTGAAGCTCTACGAGCCCACCTCCGGTTCGATCCGGTTCGACGGCCAGGACGTGACGGGTCTGCGCGGCAAGGAGCTGGCGGGGTTCCGGCAGCGCGTGCAGCCGATCTTCCAGGACCCCTACTCCTCCCTGAACCCCATGTTCACCATCGGGCGGATCATCGAGGAGCCGCTGTCCACCTACGGCCGCGGCGACCGGGGCGAGCGGCGGGACCGGGTGAAGTGGCTGCTCGAGGAGGTGGCCCTGCCGCCCTCCACGGTCAACCGCTACCCCAACGAGCTCTCGGGCGGCCAGCGCCAGCGCGTGGCGATCGCGCGGGCCCTGGCGCTGCAGCCGGAGCTCATCGTGTGCGACGAGCCGGTCTCCGCGCTCGACGTGCTCGTGCAGAAGCAGATCCTGGACCTGCTGGGCCGGCTGCAGGAGGAGTTCGGGCTGTCCTACCTGTTCATCTCCCACGACCTCGCGGTGGTCCGGCTCATCTCCGACGAGGTGTGCGTGATGAAGGACGGCGAGCTCGTGGAGGCGGCCCCGAGCGAGGAGATCTTCACGAACCCGCGCCACCCCTACACCCGGAGGCTGCTGGCCTCGATCCCGGGCAACGAGCTGCGCGTCGAGGCCTGAGCCCGCGCACGGGGTGGCAACGACGGGGCCGCGGACCGGCCCGTGCACCGGTGCCGCGACGCTCGGCGGCACGGACCGCGGCGCCGGCGACGGATGTCCCCGCGCCGGCGGACGACCCGGTGCTCAGAACAGCGGCGCGGCCGCGGCCAGCCCGGCGAGCACGGCGAGCACGGTGAGCGCTGCGGTGCCCACGGCGTTGAGCACCGCGTCCCGCACCTGCCCGTCGCGGGCCAGCCGCACGGTGTCGGCCATCGCGGTGGAGAAGGTGGTGTAGCCGCCGCAGAAGCCGGTGACGGCCGCGGTGACGGCCGGACCGCCCAGCGCCCCGGCCAGTGCGGCGCCGGTGAGCAGCCCGGCGAGGAAGGACCCCGTCACGTTGACGGTCACCGTGCCGACCGGGAAGGACGTCGCCGCGCGCCGGCGCAGCACCCCGTCGACGACGAACCGGGCCGTCGCCCCGACCCCGCCGAGGAGGCAGATCAGCAGGGCGGTCACGTGCGGCGTCCCCGGGCGGCGAGGAGGGCGCCGGCGAGGCACGCGGCGAAGCCGCCGGCCAGGGAGAGCCCCACGTAGGCCAGCGCCTGGCCGGGCGCCCCGGCCGAGAGCATCCGCTGCGCCTCGAGGGCGAGGGAGGAGAACGTCGTGAACCCGCCCAGGAAACCGGTCCCGGCGCCCAGTCGCAGCAGCAGCCTGCGGGGGGTCTCCTCGCCGCGCAGCAGGAGGGCCTCCAGGAGCATCCCCAGCAGGAAGGACCCGAGCAGGTTCACCGCCAGGGTGGCCACCGGCCAGCCGGACACCACCGGCAGCGCCACCGAGACCCCGTGGCGGGCACCGGTCCCGAGGGCGCCGCCCAGACCCACGGCGAGGACCAGCAGCAGGCGCCGGTGCGGCGGTCGGCTCAAGAGGGCCCCTTCGTGGTCGATCTCCTCGCGGGCCTCCCGGGGGATTTCGGGAGGGCGGCTCGATCCTACCGGCCGGTCCGTAGGATGTCGGGGTGCACACCATACGCGGCGCCAGGATCCTGCTCGCCCTCAAGACGTCCCTGGCGGTGGCCCTGTCCTGGGTCGTGGCCCAGCGGATGCCGGGGGTGATCGACCAGTACCCGTACTACGCGCCCCTCGGGGCGATCTCCGCGATGTACCCCACCGTGTTCGGCTCGGTGCGCGCGGGCCTGCAGACCGTGGCCGGCATCGCCCTGGGCATCGCCCTCGCCGCCGGGGTGCTGCTGGTGGGCGACCCGAACCTGGTGACGGTCGCCGTGGCGGTGGGCATCGGCGTGCTGCTGGCCGGGATCCGCCGGCTCGGGGCCGGGGCGGAGTACGTGCCCGTGGGGGCGCTGTTCGTGCTGATCATCGGCGGCCAGGACGCCGAGGGCTTCTCCGCAGGCTTCCTGGTGCAGATGTCCGTGGGGGTCGCCATCGGCCTGCTCGTCAACGCGCTGGTCTTCCCGCCGCTGGACTTCCGCACCGCCCGCCTGCAGCTGGACCGGCTGCAGGGCGTCGTCGTCGACTACCTCGAGGACGCCGCCGGGGAGCTGGCCGAGCCCGGGACCACCGCGGGACGGGACTGGGAGGAGCGCAACCACTCGCTCGTGCGGATCACGGCCGAGGTCCGCGAGGCCGTGGACGAGTCCGCGCAGAGCGCCCGGGGCAACCCCCGCGTGCTCCTCCGGCGCGGGCGGCAGACGGACCCGGGGTACGCCGCGATGCTCCAGCTCGAGAGCGTGGTCTTCCACCTCCGGGGGTTCACGGACGCACTGCGTGAGCTCTACGACCACAAGGGCCACGACTGGGTGATCCCCGCGGCCCTGAGCAGCCGGCTCGCCGAGGCGGCGCAGTCCTCCGCCGACGGCGTGCGGGCGTGGGCCGCGGGGGAGGACCCGGGGGAGGCGGCCGAGCGGGTCCGCTCCCTCGTGGGACGGCTCAGCTCCGAGCTCACCGATCCCTCGAGGCACGAAGGGCGCCTGGTCATCACCGCGGCCCACGACCTCGCCCGGCTCGTGGCCGTGCTGGATCCCCCCACCGCGCCCACCGAGGGCAGCAGCGCCGTGACGCGCGGCTGACGTTCCCGGACCGGCGGACCGGTCCGGCCGTGCCGAGGGCCCGCGCGGGCCCTCGGCACGGCCGCGCGGTTCAGGCCCGGCCGCGCCGCCGCAGCCGCAGCACGGCAGCGGCCGACAGCGCCGCCCCGGCGGCGAACAGAGCGGCCAGCAGGCCCGTGCCCGGTCCCTCGGCCGGCTCCGCGGCGGCGGTCTGCATGTTGAGCCCCGGGTTGACGGCCACCGGAGCGGTCTCGGCGGGAGCCTGCACCACCGGGGTATCCACCACCGGGGCCTCCAGCACGGGAGCTCCCACCACGGGGGCGGCCTCCACCGGGGCGGCGGGTGCCGGGGCCACGGGGGCACCGACGGGGAACTGGCCGAGCCCGCCCTCGCAGGCCACGACGGCCTGCTCCAGCAGCACGAGGAGCTGGTCGACGGTCGCCTCGTCGAGCACCAGCTCCGCCAGGAGCGCGTCGAACGCCGCGCCGGTCTCGACGACCGCCGCCTCGAGTGCGGCGGGGTCCACGGTGCCGAGGGCGGCGGCCAGCGCCGCGTCCAGCTCGGCGATCGTGGCCTCTGCCTGGGCCAGGGCCACCGGGTCACCGGACTCCTGGGCCGCCGCCAGCGCCGTCGCGGCGGCCTGGAGCTCCGCCAGGCTCGGACCGCCCGCGTTCACCACCAGCGCGGTGTACTGCGCCTCGGCGGTGGCCACGGCGTCCGCGGTCCGGTCGAGGGACATGATGGCGTCGGGGGTGATGCCGGCGCCGGCCAGCGCGGCGTCGAGCTGGCTCGTGGCCTGCAGGCAGGCGGCGTCGCCGGGTGCGGCGACGGCGGCCGGGGCGCCCAGGACGAGGCCCCCCACCAGCATCGTGGCCGCGGACCCCGCGGCGGCCCAGGTCTTGGCAGCGGTCATCTCGTGTGTCTCCTGAATCCGGTCGTGGCCCCGGGCCGGTCCCGCGGGCTGCAGCGCGCGGCAGGACACCTCCGGCGTCACCCGTCCGCGCGCGGTGGCGGAGGCGACAGGAGACGTCGTGCTGCTGGTCGCGCGGCGGCTCGCAGGGGCCCCGTCGAGCGGTAGGGCGCCTGGGCGGCGGCCGAAGGACTGCTGTGCCGTCAAACTACGTGCCGGTAGCACTTGTTGGCAATAGTGAAGGCCCCGGCCGGTGGGGCCACGGCCGGGGCCGCGCCGGTGCCCCCGGCCGGGCCGTCAGCGCCGCGTCCGGGACCGGGGGCGTGTCCGGGCTCCCCGGGACACGCCCCCGGGGACACCGCGGCCGGGCCGCTCCCGGCGGGTCCGGTGCCGTTCGACCGTCTGGTCGTAGAAGCCCACGAGCGCCTCCGTCGCGGCCCGCCAGCCGTGCCCCTCGGCGTCGGCGCGGCCGGCCGCGCCCATGCGGGCGCGCAGCGCGTCGTCGCCGAGCAGCCGGGCGAGGTGCGCCGTGAGCTCGTCGGCACTGCCGGGGGCGGCGAGCAGACCCGTCCGCCCGTCGGCGACCGCGAACGGGATGCCGCCGGCCCGGGCGCCGACCACCGGCACCCCGCTGGCCAGGGACTCCAGGGCCACCAGACCGAGGGTCTCGGTGGTGGACGGGAACGCGAACACGTCCGCGGACGCATAGGCGGCGGCGAGCTCCTCCCCGGCCAGCGGCCCGACGAAGGTCGTCGGGGTGCCGGCGAAGCGCCGCTCGAGCTCCGCCCGGTGCGGGCCCGTGCCGACCACGGCGAGCCGGGTGCCCGGCAACCGCCGGATCGGCTCGAGCAGGGCCTCGAGGTTCTTCTCCTTGGACAGCCGCCCCACGGAGAGCACCAGCCGCTCCTCCGGGTGCCCGCCGGTGAGGCGCCGGCGCACGGCGGGGGAGGCCTTCGCGGGCGAGAAGAGCCGGGTGTCCACGCCCTTGGGCCACAGTGCGAGGTCCCGCACGCCCATCCCGGCGGCCCGCTCGAGCATCGGCCCGGACGTGCACAGGTTGACCCGGGCCAGGTTGTGGGTGGCGCGGATCCACCGCTCCACACCCCCGCGCAGGGGTCCGAGGCCGAGGGCGCTCATGTACTGCGGCACGTCGGTGTGGAAGGAGGCCAGCAGCGGCAGGTCCCGGCACCGGGCCGAGAGGGCGCCCCAGGCGCCGAACCACACCGGGTTCACCGCGTGCACCACGTCCGGGCGGAACGCCGTCACGGCGCGCTCGGCCGCCGGGGTGGGCAGCCCGCCCCGGATGTCGGGGTACCAGGGAAAGGTCACGGACCGGGCCCGGACCACCCGGTGCGGCCCGTACGCCTCCGGCGGCCGCCCCGAGGTGAGCACCAGGGCCTCGTGGCCGAGGTCGCCGAGCTCGTCGAGGGTGCGCAGCAGCCGGGTCACCACCCCGTCGACGTTGGGCAGGAAGACGTCCGTGAACAGCGCGATCCGCATCCGCCGGCTCAGGCGCCCACCGGCGCCGGGCGGGACGCCGAGGCGGGGACGCCCGGCCGGCGCCGCCCGTTCCACACGGAGGTCGCCGGGATCCGGGAGAGGTCCACGCGGTGCGCCCAGCGCTCGGCCGTCTGCTCGACCTCCAGGAGCAGACCCTCCGAGAGCGTCGTGGGCTGCAGGCCCAGGCTCAGGAAGGCCTCGTTGACCACGTGCAGGTCGTTCTCCGCGGACTCCTGGCGGGGGTTGGGCACCGTCTCGACCTGCGCGCCGGTGAGCTCGGAGACCAGCTGGGCGAGGTCGCGGACCCGGTGGGTCTCGGTCATCTGGTTGAAGATCTTCACCCGGTCCCCGGCCGCCGGGGGGTGCGCCAGGGCCAGCTCGACGCACCGGACCATGTCCTGGATGTGGATGAACGCCCGGGTCTGCCCCCCGGTGCCGTGCACCGTCAGCGGATGGCCGACCGCCGCCTGGACCAGGAACCGGTTGAGCACGGTGCCGTAGTCGCCGTCGTAGTCGAAGCGGTTGACCAGCCGCTCGTCGAGCGCCGTCTCCACGGTGCTGGTGCCCCAGATGATGCCCTGGTGCAGGTCGGTGATCCGCAGCCCGTCGTTCTTGGCGTAGAACGCGAACATGGTCTGGTCCAGCACCTTGGTCATGTGGTAGAGGGAGCCGGGGTTGGAGGGGTAGAGGATCTCCTGGGGGACGTTGCCGTGCGGGCCGGGGACCTCCACGTCCAGGTAGCCCTCGGGGATCTGCATCCCGGCGGTGCCGTACCCGTAGACGCCCATGGTGCCCAGGTGCACCAGGTGGACGTCCAGACCGGACTCCACGATCGCGCACAACACGTTGTGCGTGGCGTTGACGTTGTTGTCCACCGTGTAGCGCTTCGTCCGGGGGGTCTTCATGGAGAAGGGCGCGGCCCGCTGCTCCGCGAAGTGCACCACGGCGTCCGGGCGCTCGCTGCGCAGCAGCCCGAGGAACTCCTCGTAGTCCTGGGCCAGGTCGAGCTCCGCGGCGTCGATCCTGCGGCCGGTGACCTCCGCCCACGCCGCGCGGCGCTCGTCCAGGTCGCGGATGGGGGTCAGCGACTCGGTGCCGAGGTCGGCGTCGATGGCGCGCCGGGAGAAGTTGTCGACGACGAGCACGTCGTGGCCCCGGGCCGACAGGTGCAGTGCGGCGGGCCAGCCGCAGAAGCCGTCGCCTCCGAGGATCGCGATCTTCACGTGGTCTCCGTTCCCGGGCCGGTCCGGCCCGCTCGTGTGGTCGTCGCTGTCAGGGTGCGCCACTCGGCTGAACCGGAAGTGAACGCGCGCGCACCAGCTGCTGGTAGGCGAACGTGCCCGGGCGGACCTCCCAGCCCGGCCCGGCCAGCGCGCGCAGCTCGTCGGGGACGTAGGCCCGGCGCAGGGAGCGCAGCCCGTCGGTGCGCAGGAAGGAGCCCGGGGCCAGGGGCAGGACGCCCACCGAGTACAGCCGGTAGGCCGCGGGGCTGCGCACCAGGTCGTTGTGCACCACGAGGCGGCGGGCCAGCCGCTCCGAGTCCGCCACGAGGCCCCGCACCTGCTCCGGGGCCAGGTGGTGGAGCAGGTGGTTGGAGACCACCACGTCGAAGGTCTCGCCCGCCGCGACGAGCTCGCGGCTGGTGGTGCGCCGGAAGGCCGGTGGCGTCAGGTGCGTCCGCCGGGCCGACCAGCGGGCGGTGCGCGCCACCGCCCACTCGTGGGCGCGGGCGTCCGGGTCCACGCCCGTGACCCGCAGGTCGACGCCGTCCCGGTGCGCCCAGCGGGCCAGGGCCCGGGCGACGTCCCCGCCGCCGGAGCCCACGTCGAGGACGGTCAGGGGCCGGCCGGGGACGGCCAGCGGGCGGATCCGCCGCCGGTAGGCGGCCGACCACCCGGCGAGCAGGAAGTTGATCGCCTCGAAGCGCGCGTAGGTGCGCCGCAGGGCGCCGAGGTCGCAGTCGGGGTCGTCCATGAGCTCCTGCAGCCCGGAGTCCCGCCGGGAGAGGTCGGGGCGCGGGTGCGGGGCGAAGCGGAGCATCTGCCCATTCTCGTGCGGCCCGGCACGTTTCGCCAAGGAGCGGCGCCGCGGAGCCCTCGCGCCCGGGCGTCACTAGACTGGGCCTCCCGTCCGGTGCCGGAGGGGAGACCGGAAGGGGAGTCCCGTGGGAGACACCGTGCGGGCCCCGGGCCCGCCGCCCGGGCCGTGGATCGGCCTGGCGAGCGCGTGCTGGGCGGCCAACGCCGCGCTGGGGGCCTCCGTGGGGGTCGGGCTCGTGCACACGGGCCGGTTCCGCTGGATCCACCACGCCCTCTACATCGCCACGACGACGACGACGGCCCTGGCCACGCTGCTCGGCGCCGGCTCGTCCTCCGCCGCGCGGCGGGCGGCCGCCCGTGCGCTGGCGCCGGCGCTGCTGCCGCTGGCCGCCCTGCCGCACGTGGGCACGCCCGCCCAGGGCCACCCGCGCCGGCACGCCGTGGCGGCACTGTCCGCGGCGCCGTTCTACGCCACCGCCCTGATCCGAGCCCGCGCCGACCGCGCGCGCTGACCGCACCGACCGAACCGGAGAGCACATGGAGTTCCTCGACGTCGTCTTCAACCGCCGCACCACCAACGGGCCGTTCCTGCCGGACCCGGTGTCCCCGGAGCACCAGCGGCTGCTGCTGCGCACCGCCGCGGCGGCGCCCTCCCAGTTCAACAGCCAGCCGTGGCGCTTCGTGCTGATCGAGGACCGGGGGACCATCGACCGGATCGCCCGGATCAGTGCCGAGTCCATGACCCAGGTGATGGCGGAGGGGACGTTCTTCGACCGGTACAAGCGCTACTTCCGCTTCAGCAAGCAGGAGATGGAGGAGCAGCGCTTCGGGATGCTCTTCGACAAGCTCCCCGCCGTGCTGCGCCCGTTCACCAAGAAGGCGTTCACCCCGGGCGGGCAGGCCATGATGAACCGGCTGCGGGTGCCGCAGACGCTGGGCTCGGAGAACCACAAGCTCGTCGCCGGGGCGCCGCTGCTGCTGGGCGTGATGCTCGACCGCCGCGAGTACCGGCCCGGGGAGCTCTCCGGGTTCTACTCGCTGTTCTCGATGGGCGCGGCGATGGAGAACCTCTGGCTCACCACGGTGGAGCTGGGCATGGGCATCCAGTTCGTCTCGTTCCCCATGGAGGCCCCGGCACGGTGGGCCGAGATCGTGGAGCTGCTGGAGGTGCCCGAGGAGCTCGAGCTCATGGCCGTCTACCGCCTCGGCTACGTGCCGGAGGCGCACCGCCGGCCCGCGATCGACTGGTCCTCCCGCGAGCGGCGGCGGATCTCCCAGTACGTCTTCCGGGAGTCCTGCGCCACCCCGCAGGAGGGCTGGGACGACTGAGCCCCGCAGCGGCGCGGCCCGGTCCCGCCGCACCCGCCGGATGCGCCCGGAAGGGCCGCGGATCGGCTAGCGTCCGTGCTGTGACCCGCGACACGGACCCGACCTTCCGCCCGCTGACCCTCCAGGACACGCCCGCGTGGTCCGCGCTGATCCGCGCGCTGGCCGCGGCGGACGGCACCGGGGAGGCCTACGAGCCCGACGACCTGGCCGAGGAGCTCGTCCAGGCCGGCGTGGACGCCGCCGCGGACACCTGGGGCGTCTGGGCCGGCCGCACCCTGGTGGCCTACGGGCAGGTGCACGTGAGCACGGCCCTGACCGCCGAGGGCCTGGCCCGTGCGCACCTCGGCGGCGGGGTGCACCCGCGGTGGCGCGGCCGGGGCATCGCCACCGCGCTGTTCGAGCGCATGGAGCCGCGCGCCCTGGGGATCGCCGGCCGGCGCCACCCGGGCGCCGCCGTGCAGCTCTCCGCCTCGGGCGGGATCGACGGCGCGGAGGCCCGGACCTTCCTCGCCGGACGCGGCTACGCCCCGGCGCGGTGGTTCACCGACATGGAACGGCCGCTGCCCGGTCCGCCCCCAGGCCCGCTCGACGCCCGCGCCGAGCCGTACGAGGACGCCCTGGCCGAGGAGCTGCGGCTCGCGCACAACGACGCCTTCTCGACCCACTGGGGCTCCACGGCGCGGTCGCCGGAGGCCTGGGCGGACCTGGTGGGCGCCCGCAGCGCCCGCAAGGACCTGTGGCGGGTGGTCCGGGAGCCCGGCGGCCGGATCCTGGCCTACTGCGTCGTGAGCCAGTGGCGCGAGGGCGTCCTCTACGTGGACCTCGTGGGCACGCGGCAGGAGGCTCGCGGCCGGGGGCTGGCGCGGGCGGTGCTGCTGGGCGCCGTGGCCGCCGCCGCGGCGGACGGGGCGTGGGCCACGATGGAGCTGACCGTGGACACCGCGAACCCCACGCGCGCCGACGCGCTCTACCGCTCCGTGGGCTTCGTCCCCGTCCGGACCCAGGCCGCGTTCGCGCGCACCGTGCCGCCCGGGGCCTGAGCGCGGCCGGACGGGCGACGGGTTCGCGCGGATCGGCGTCGCCGCCGTCGTGCTCAGCACCGTCCGGGTCCTGGTGGCGCCCTAACCCGCCTGCCGACGGTCGGTGGCCGGGCGCCGCTGAGCGGACCCGGGAGGTGCTCGGCCCGCGGGAGCTCCGGGGAGCTCCGGGGAGCTCCCGCGGGCCGGGAGGACCTGCCGCTGCGGGGTGGTGAGCGGTTCGGGCGCGGGACGCCTCGTGGGCGGCCTGCGCCGGTCGGGTGCGCCGTCGCCGATCAGCTGGTGCACCGTGTGATCATCAGTTCACAACCTCCACGGCACCCTGCGCAAACGTCTAGTCTCAAGTTGATCAGAACGACCAAGAACGGGCTGCGTGGAGGAGTGACGGTGGTCAGCATGACGAACTCCGGGGCCGGGGGCGCCGGACTGGACGCGACGGACCGGAGGATCCTGGCGGCCCTGGACGAGGACCCGCGCATGACCGTGCTCGCCCTGGCCCAGCGCACCGGGCTGGCGCGCGGCACCATCCACGCCCGGCTCGAGCGGTACCGGACCGGGGGTGCGCTGCGCCCGCACAGCACCCGGGTGACGCCCGCCGCACTGGGCTACGGCCTGGCCGCCAGCGTGGCGGTGGAGCTGGACCAGCACCAGCTGGACCAGGCGATCGCCGGGCTGCAGGCCATCGCGCAGGTCATCGAGGTGTTCGCCCCGGCCGGGCAGACGGACCTGCTGTGCCGGGTGGTGGCGAAGGACCCCGAGGACCTCTACCGGGTCTCCGAGGAGATCCGGCTGTGCCCCGGGATCCTGCGGACCTCCACGAGCATGTTCCTGCGCACCGTCATCCCGTACCGGGTGGCGCCGCTGCTGGCGGAGGGCGCCTGAGTGCTGGCCATCTGCCGGACCGGAGGGGTATCGTAAGCACACTGGCGAATTCGCAGCCGTTCGCCATCCCGGACCGACGAGACAGATCGAAGGAGATGCCATGAGCACCAAGGTCGAGAAAACCGTTGTGGTCGACGTGCCCCTGAGCACGGTGTACAACCAGTGGACGCAGTTCGAGGACTTCCCCCAGTTCATGAACGGCGTCAAGAGCGTCCGCCAGCTGAGCGACTCCCGGCTCGAGTGGGTCGCCGAGATCGGCGGCGTCCGCCGCCAGTGGGAGGCGCGGATCGTCGACCAGGTCCCGGACAGCCGGGTCTCCTGGGCCGCCACCGAGGGAGCCACCAACGCCGGCACCGTGATGTTCCACGACGCCGGCAACGGCCGGACCGAGGTGCACCTCGTCCTGGAGTACGAGCCCGAGGGTCTCGTGGAGAAGGCCGGGGACAAGCTCAACGTGGTGGAGAACCAGGCCGAGGGCGACCTCGAGCGGTTCAAGAAGTTCATCGAGGACGAGGGGTACGCCACCGGGGCGTGGCGCGGCTCGGTCGACGAGGGCGCCCCCGTCGGCACCCCCGGCGTCGAGGCCGCCGCCGCCTCCCGCGGTGACGACGGCAAGGCCGGGATCTCCGGCAAGGTGGTCGCCGCGGGCGTCGCCGCCGCCGGCGTGGCCGCCGCCGGTGCCGCCGCGGCCGCCAAGAAGAAGGACTCCGACGAGGACACGGAGCCGGTCACCTTCGAGGCGGATGCGGCTCCGGCCCCCACGACCCCCACGGTCACGCCGGTGGCCCCCGAGACGGCCGTGCCCGGCGAGGTCCCCCCGGTCGCGCCCACCGGTCCCGCGCTGACCGATCCCGCCGTGGACGCGGACGTGGACGTCGACCCGACCTCCGGACGCACCGACGGCCGTCCCGCCGGTGGTGCGGTCTAGGACCCGCGGGCACGTGCAGGGCCCCCCGACCGCAGTGCGGTCGGGGGGCCCTGCACGTGCCGGCAGCCGGAGCGCCCGGCGTGCTCAGCCGGTGACCGCCCCGACCGAGGCCGAGCGCACCAGCTTGGCGTACTTGCCCAGCACCCCGCCCTCGTACTGCGGGGGCAGCGGGGCCCATCCGCTGCGGCGCCGGGCCAGCTCCTCCTCGTCCACCTGCAGGTCGAGGCGGCGGGTGGTGAGGTCCACCCGGATCCGGTCGCCGTCGCGCACGAGGGCGACCGGTCCGCCGTCGACCGCCTCCGGCGCGATGTGGCCGATGCACAGGCCGGTGGTCCCGCCGGAGAAGCGGCCGTCCGTGAGCAGCAGGACGTCCTTGCCCAGGCCCGCGCCCTTGATCGCGCCGGTGATGGCCAGCATCTCCCGCATCCCGGGCCCGCCCTTGGGCCCCTCGTAGCGGATGACCAGCACGTCCCCGGCCGTGATCCGCCCCGCCTCCAGGGCGTCCATCGCCGCCTGCTCGCGCTCGAACACGCGGGCGGGACCCTCGAAGGCCTCGGCGTCGAACCCGGCCGACTTCACCACGGCCCCCTCCGGGGCCAGGGACCCGTGCAGGATCGTGATGCCGCCGGTGCGGTGGATCGGGTTGTCGAGGGTGCGGATGACCTCCCCGTCCACCGGGTCGGGGTCGATCACCGCGAGGTTCTCGGCGAGCGTCCGCCCGGTGACGGTGAGGACACCGCCGTGCAGCAGCCCGGCGTCGAGCAGGGCCTTCATGACCACCGGGATGCCGCCGTGGCGGTCGACGTCGTTCATCACGTAGCGGCCGAACGGCTTGACGTCGGCCAGGTGCGGGACGCGGTCGCCGATCCGGTCGAAGTCCTCCAGGGAGAGCTCGACCCCCGCCTCGTGCGCGATGGCGAGCAGGTGCAGGACGGCGTTGGTGGACCCGCCGAGGGCCATGAGCACCGTGATCGCGTTCTCGAAGGCCTCCCGGGTGAGGATGTCCCGGGCCGTGATGCCCTGGCGGAGCATCTCGACGACGGCCTCCCCGGAGCGGTGGGCGAACTGGTCGCGCCGCCGGTCCGCCGAGGGCGGGGCGGCGGAGCCGGGCAGGCTCATCCCGAGGGCCTCGGCCACGGACGCCATCGTGTTGGCCGTGTACATCCCGCCGCAGGCGCCCTCACCGGGGCAGATGGCCCGCTCGATCCGGTCCAGGTCCTGCCGGCCCATGAGCCCGGCCTTGCACGCGCCCACGGCCTCGAAGGCATCGATCAGGGTGACGTCCTTCTCGGTCCCGTCCGTCAGCTTCACCCACCCCGGGGCGATGGTCCCGGCGTAGAGGAACACGGAGGCCAGGTCCAGGCGGGCGGCGGCCATGAGCATGCCGGGCAGGGACTTGTCGCAGCCGGCCAGCAGCACGGAGCCGTCGAGGCGCTCAGCCTGCATCACGGTCTCCACCGAGTCGGCGATGACCTCGCGGGAGACCAGCGAGAAGTGCATCCCCTGGTGGCCCATGGAGATCCCGTCCGAGACGGAGATCGTGCCGAACTGCAGCGGGTACCCGCCGCCGGCGTGGACGCCCTCCTTGGCGCCCTGGGCGAGCCGGTCCAGGGACAGGTTGCAGGGGGTGATCTCGTTCCAGGAGCTGGCGATGCCCACCTGGGGCTTCTCCCAGTCGGAGTCTCCCATGCCCACGGCGCGGAGCATGCCGCGGCTGGCGGTGGCGTCGAGGCCGTCGGTCACCTGACGGCTGCGGGGCTTGATGTCGGGGCTCATGCGGTCTCTCCCGGGTCGGCGGCGCACCGGGCGGTGCGCGGGGCAGGGCGTGCCGCGAACCTATCAACGGAACTCGCGGAGCGTCGAGGGACGTCCATCCGCGGAGCGCAACTTTGTGGGCCCCGGGGGCAGACAACACCGGCCGCGACTCCTAGGGTGGGAGCAGAAGAACCGTAAGCAACCTGATCGAAGGAGCCCGTCATGCCCGAAGGACCCGTCTCGCAGCACGCCCGGTCGATGGCCGACGACGAGGGCGGGATGCCCGAGCAGCAGCAGACCCCGCCGGGTCTGACCGCGGCCATGGACCCCGTGCCCGACCACGGGGAGTCCTCCTGGCAGGGCCGCGGCCGGCTCGAGGGGCTCAAGGCGCTGATCACCGGCGGGGACTCCGGGATCGGCCGGGCCGTGGCCATCGCCTTCGCCCGGGAGGGCGCCGACGTCGCGATCAACTACCTGCCCGAGGAGCAGGAGGACGCCCAGGACGTCGTCGGGTGGATCGAGAAGGCCGGCCGCACCGCCGTCCTGGTGCCGGGGGATCTGCGCGAGGAGCAGAGCTGCCAGGAGATCGTGGACCGCGCGGTCGAGGGCCTCGGCGGGCTCAACGTCGTGGTGAACAACGCCGGCTACCACTGGGCCCGCGGCGAGTCCGGGCTGCAGGGGCTGCGCACGGAGGACCTGGAGCGTGCCGTGCGCACCAACCTCTACGGCACCCTGTGGATCAGCCGGGCGGCGCTGCCGCACCTGGGGCGCGGCGACAGCATCATCAACACCACCTCCGTGCAGGCCTACGACCCGTCGGCGACCATGATCGACTACGCCGCCACGAAGGCTGCCCTCAACAACGTCACCGCCAACCTCGCCGCCGACCTCGGCCCGGCGGGCGTCCGGGTCAACGCCGTGGCCCCCGGGCCCGTCTGGACCCCGCTGCAGCCGGCCACCAAGGAGCCCGCCGCGGTGGCGCACATGGGCGAGGACACGCCCTTGGGGCGCATCGCCCAGCCGGCCGAGCTGGCCGGCGCCTACGTCTTCCTGGCCTGCCCGGCCGAGGCGAGCTACGTCAGCGGCACCGTCCTCGGCGTCACCGGGGGCCTGCCCGTCTTCTGAGCCGCGTCCCGACAACCCTCGACGGAAGGAGCATCCCGTGCCGAAGACCGGCAAGGACGACCACGCCAAGAAGTCCGAGCTGCCCTCCACCCTGCAGCGCTCGGGGCGGAAGGCCCAGGACACCTTCGCCAAGACCTACGACTCGGCGATGGAGGAGTACGGCGACGAGGAGCGCGCGGCCCGCACCGCCTACAGCGCGCTCAAGCACACCCACGAGAAGGTGGGCGACCACTGGGAGGCCAAGGAGGAGTACGGTCCCTCCGACGAGCACGCCGCGGGCGGGCGGGACTCCGGGGCGCGGACCGCCGGGGGCGTGGACGCCAACGCCTCGAAGCAGCACCTCTACGAGGTGGCGAAGCGGCTCGGCGTGGAGGGCCGCTCCTACATGACCAAGAAGGAGCTGGTCGAGGCCATCCAGAAGGCCAACGACGCCGCGACACGCCGGGCCCGCGGGGACTGAGCCGCCCGGCCCGGTGCTCACAGGACGCCGAGCAGCCCGCGCACCAGGGTCACCCCGCCGCCGAGGCCGGCGAGCACGAGGGCGGTGGTGCGTGCCGCGCTCAGCGGCACGCGGCGGGCGACGACCGCGCCGATCCGCACGCCCAGCAGCACGGTGAGCACCACTCCCGGCGCCACCCACCACGGGGGCAGCCCGCCCGTCCCGGCGGCCCCGAGCAGCGTCTTGGTGAGCACGGACAGGGCGCCCATCGTCATGAACACCGGCTGCAGGGTCGCGGCGAAGGACCGCTGCTCCCAGCGGGCCAGCCGGGAGTGGATGACCATGACCGGCCCGGCCACCCCGGCGGTGGTGTTGAAGAACCCGCCGATGGTCCCCGCGAGCACCGTCGGCAGCCGTCCCGGCCAGTCGGGCAGGCGGGGCAGGCCGAACATGGTGGTGAGGGCCAGCAGCACCACGCCGCCCACCACGACCTGCAGCCAGGCCGCCGGCAGCTCGCGGACCACGAGGGCGGCCGGCACGGCGCCCACGGCCGCGGCCGGGGCGATCAGTGCGAAGCGCCGCCAGTCGACGTGCTGCCACACCGAGAGCATGATGAGGAACCCGGAGACCGTCGTGGTCGCGTTGGTGACGAGCACCCCGGTGGCGGGCCCCAGCAGCAGCGCAAGGGTGGGCGCGACGACGAGCCCGACCCCGGTGCCCGAGACGCGCTGGAGCACCGAGCCCACGAGGATGGCGAGGGCGGCGACGACGACGAGTTCCACAGGCCCCATTCTGCGCCCCGGCCGGGCCCGCCCCGTCCGCCCGGCCGGTGTCGTTGGCGATCTCCCGGGTGATAAGTAAGCTTGCGGTCATGCGAGGTCCCTCTCCGGGGACGACGTCCAGCGAAAGGTGCGCCATGAGCATCACCCGAGACCTGATCATCGACGGCGAGCACGTGCCCGCCCTCAGCGGCCGGACCGCCGAGGACATCAATCCCTACACGGGCGAGGTCTTCGCCACCGTCGCCGCCGGCGGTCCCGAGGACGTGACCCGCGCCGTCGACGCCGCGGCGTCGGCCGCGGAGGAGTGGGCCGGCACCACCCCCAGCGCCCGGCGCCGGATCTTCCTGCGCGCGGCCGACCTGCTGGAGGAGCGCATCGAGCAGGGCGCCGAGATCATGGCCAAGGAGGTCGGCGGCGTCCGCGGCTGGGCCGAGTTCAACACCCATCTGGCCGCCAACATCCTGCGCGAGGCCGCCGGCGCCACCACCCTGCCCCAGGGGGAGGTGCTCGCCACCGACATGCCGGGCGTGCGCTCGATGTCCGTGCGCCGGCCCTACGGGGTGGTCGCGGCGATCTCGCCCTGGAACGCCCCTTTCATCCTCGGCATGCGCTCCATCGCCGTGCCCCTGGCCGTGGGCAACACCGTGGTGCTGAAGCCCAGCGAGGACGCCCCCCTGGCGTGCGGGCTGTTCCTGGCCGACTCCCTGGTCGACGCCGGGCTGCCCGCCGGCGTGCTCAACGTGGTCACCAACGACCGTGCGGACGCCGCGGAGGTGGTCTCCGCGCTGATCTCCGACCAGCGGGTGCGGATCGTGAACTTCACCGGCTCCACCGCCGTGGGCCGCACCATCGGCACCCTCGCCGCGCAGCACCTGAAGCCGGCGGTGCTCGAGCTCGGCGGGAAGAACAGCCTGGTGGTGCTCCGGGACGCGGACCTCGACTACGCCGTGGACGCCGCGGCATTCGGCGCCTACATGAACGCCGGGCAGATCTGCATGTCGGTGGACCGGGTGCTCGTGGACCGCAGCATCGCCGAGGAGTTCACCGAGCGCTTCGCGCGCAAGGTGCAGGACCTGCCCACCGGCGACCCGACCGACCCGGGCACGGTGATCGGCCCGGCCGTCAACGCCCGGTCGGCCGCACGGCAGTACGCGCTCGTCGACGACGCCGTGGCCAAGGGCGCCGTGCTGCGGGCGGGCGGCCACCGGCTGGAGAACTCCCTGGTCCCCGCCACCGTCCTCACGGACGTGACCCCCGAGATGGACATCTTCCACGACGAGATCTTCGGCGCCGTCACCACCGTCTTCGAGGTGGACGGCCCGGACGAGGCCGTGGAGTTCGCCAACAACACCAACTACGGGCTCACGGCCGGTGTCATCACCGAGGACCTGGGCGAGGGCATCGCGGTGGCGCAGCGGCTGAAGACCGGCATCGTGCACGTCAACGACCAGTCCGTGGCCGACGAGCCGCAGGCGCCCTTCGGCGGGATCCAGGAGTCCGGGTACGGGAAGTTCGGCGGCCAGGCCGGCGTGGAGTCGTTCAGCGAGCGGCGGTGGATCACCGTCCAGGAGGAGGGCCACGCCCGGTTCCCGTTCTAGGCCCCGGCCCGCCGGCGGAAGACCCGTGACACACCAGGAGGACACCATGGACCGGACGGACAGGCTGCTGCGAGAGGTCGCCGCGTCCCGCTTCGGCATCGAGGAGTTCCGCGAGGGGCAGCTCGAGGCCATGGAAGCGGCGGCCGGGGGCCGGGACGTGCTGGCCGTGATGCCCACCGGCCACGGCAAGTCCGCGATCTACCAGGTGGTGGGCGCCGCCCTGCCCGGCACCGCCGTGGTGGTCTCCCCGCTGATCGCCCTGCAGCACGACCAGGTCGAGGCGATCAACGAGGACCTCGGCACGGAGGCCGCCTTCGCGGTGAACTCCCGGGTCGGCGCCCGCCGCGAGCGCGCGGCGTGGGCGGCGGTGGAGGACGGGCAGGCGAAGTTCATGTTCCTCGCCCCCGAGCAGCTGGCCCGCGAGGAGACCGTCGAGCGCCTCGCCGCGCACCGGCCGTCCCTGTTCGTGGTGGACGAGGCGCACTGCATCTCCTCGTGGGGCCACGACTTCCGCCCCGACTACCTCGTGCTCAGCGAGACCGTCGAGCGCCTGGGGCACCCGCCCGTGGTCGCGCTGACCGCCACCGCCTCCCCGCACACCCGCGCCGAGATCGTGGACCGGCTGGGCATGCGGGACCCGCTGGTGATCGTGCAGAGCTTCGACCGGCCCAACATCGAGCTGCGGGTGGTGCGCCACCACGAGGCCGCGGACAAGCGGCGGGCCCTGCTCCGGCAGGTCGAGGGCCTGGCCGGGCCGGGCCTGGTCTACGTGGCCACCCGCCGGGAGACGGAGGAGTACGCCGCCGAGCTGCGCGAGCGCGGGGTGCGCGCCGAGGCGTACCACGCCGGGCGCCGGCAGCCGGAGCGGGAGGACGTGCACGCCCGCTTCCTCGACAACGCGCTCGACGTCGTGGTGGCCACCACCGCGTTCGGGATGGGCATCGACAAGCCGGACGTGCGCTTCGTGGTGCACGCGGACATCCCCGACTCCCTGGACAGCTACTACCAGCAGATCGGGCGCGCCGGCCGGGACGGCGCGCCCGCCCTGGCCGAGCTGCACTACCGCTCCGAGGACCTGGGCCTGCAGCAGTACTTCGCCGGCGCCGCCCCCGATCCGGAGGACCTGGAGAAGGTCTTCCGGGCGGTCCGGCGCGAGGGCCCGGTCCGTGCGCGCGAGCTGCGCGAGCACACCGGCCTGGGTCCGCGCGCCCAGGCCCGGGCCCTGCACCTGCTCGAGCACAGCGGCGGCGTCCGGGCCCGGCGCCGGGGCTACCGGGCCGCCCCCGGCGCCGAGGTCGGCCCCGCCGTGGCCGCCGCGCTCGAGGAGGCCGAGTCCCAGCACCGGATCGACCGGTCCCGGATCGAGATGATGCGCGGCTACGCCGAGACCGACGGGTGCCGGCGGGACTGGCTGCTGAACTACTTCGGTGAGGAGACCGACGGGTGGTGCGGCAACTGCGACCAGTGCGAGGAGGAGGGCTCCGCGGCCGAGGCCGAGGAGCGGGCCGCCGCCACGCCGCACGGCTGGGAGATCCAGACCCCGGTCGCCCACCGCGAGTGGGGGCACGGGATCGTGATGGGGGCGGAGCCCGACCGGATCACGGTCCTGTTCGACTCGGTGGGCTACAAGGAGCTGTCCCTGCGGCTGATCGAGGAGCAGGACGGGCTGCTGGTGCACGAGCGGGCCAAGAGCGCGTAGCGTTTCCTGCATGGACGACGCCGTTCCCGAGATCGTCACCACCACCTGCTGCGTGGTGGGCGGCGGCCCGGCCGGGCTGATGGCCGGGGTGCTGCTCGCGCGCCAGGGCGTGGACGTGGTCGTGCTCGAGAAGCACGCCGACTTCCTGCGCGACTTCCGCGGGGACACGATCCACCCCTCCACCACGGAGCTGATGGCCGAGCTCGGCTGGCTGGACGGCTTCCTGCGTCTGCCGCACACGCGGGTGGACCGGGCGACCATCGGGCTCGGCGGGGAGAGCGTGGTCGTCGGCCGCTTCGACCGCCTGCCCGTCCGGTGCCCCTTCATCGCGTTCATGCCGCAGTGGGACTTCCTCGACTTCCTCGCCGACCGGGGCGCGGAGCTGCCCGGCTTCCGGCTCCTGCGCTCCACGCCCGCCGACGGCCTGCTCGTCGAGGACGGGCACTGCGTCGGCGTCACCGCCCGCAACCGCGCCGGGGCGCCCGTGCACGTGCGCGCCGAGCTGGTCCTGGCCACGGACGGGCGGGACTCCGTGCTGCGCGAGGCCGCCGGGCTGCGGCCGGTCGCCTCGCCCTCGCGGATGGACGTCCTGTGGTTCCGGGTGCCCCGGGTCCCGGGCCGGGAGGCGCCGCTGTTCAACGCCGGGGACGGCGCCGTGGTCGCCCTGAACCGGGGGGAGTACTGGCAGGCGGCCCTGATCATCCCGGCCGGCCAGCACGACGCGCTGCGGCAGCAGGGCATCGAGGCCCTGCGCGAGCGCGTGCGCGGGATCGCCCCGGTGCTGGCGGAGGGCCTCGCCTCGCTCGAGAGCTGGGACCAGGTGCGGCTGCTGCGGGTCCGGGTGGACCGGCTGCGCCGCTGGTGGCGCCCCGGGATCCTGTTCCTCGGCGACGCCGCCCATGCGATGTCCCCCGCCGGCGGGGTCGGCGTGAACCTGGCGATCCAGGACGCGGTCGCCGCGGCCAACCTCCTCGGACCGCGGCTGCGGGACGGGGGAGTGCGGACCCGGGACCTGGCGCGCGTGCAGCGACGGCGCGCGTGGCCGGCCCGGGTGACCCAGCTGTTCCAGCTCGTGCTGGCCCGCCGGCTCGTGCCCCGGCCCGGGGGAGGCCCCCCGAAACCGCCGCTGCCGGTGGGCCTGGTGCGGGCGCTGCCCGTCCTGCCGCACCTGGCCGGGCGGTTCATCGGCCTGGGCCTGCGCCCGGAGCACGTCCGCCTCCACCCCCGCCTCCGGGCGAGGGCACGGGGCGGGGCCCAGGGCGGATGAGCGCGGGGGAGGATCGGCGTGCCCGCGTGGACGAGCCCCACGTGGCCCCGCTCAACACGCTGGTCCGGAGCTGGCGGGCGGGCGGCCGGTTCGTGCCGTGGGTCGACCCCGACGGCGGCGGCACCGGCACCCGCGTGCTCGCGCTCATGGAGGCACCCGGCCCGGCCACCGTGGCGGCCGGGGACCTGGGCTTCAGCTCGGAGGACAACCCCGGCCCCACCGCCCGGCTGTTCAAGACCCTGCGCGAGGAGTCCGGGCTGGCGCGCGGTGACTACCTGCGCTGGAACGTGGTGCCCTGGGCGCTGCACGACGAGGCGGGCCGGCACCGGCCGCCGCGCACCGACGACCTCGCGGAGGCCCAGCCCGCCCTGCGGGAGCTGCTCGCGGCCCTGCCCGAGCTGCGCGTCGTCGTGACCTTCGGCGCCCCGGCGCTGACCGGGATGATGCGGCTGCTCACCGTGGCGGAACCGCAGCGGCTGCTGCCGGTGCTCGGCGTCCCGCACCCGTCGCCGCGCAACGGGCACCGCCGGGCCGAGACGCACCGGCGGATCCTGGTGGCCCTGCGCACGGCCGCCGGTACCGCCCGCGCCGCGGGCCTCAGGAACGCGGGCTGAGCCGGTCCACCACGGCCAGGAGGTTCTCCAGGATCGTGTGCCGCTGCGCGCTGCCGTCCGGGAGCAGCCCGATCGAGGCGTTGTGGTAGAGCCCGTCGCCCATCTGCTGCACGGCGGTGGCGACCACGGGGTCACCCACGTCGGCGAGGACCAGCGCGTACCACGCCTCCCCGAGCCGCTGCAGGCTCGCCCGGGCGTTCTCGTCCCCCGACTGGGCCAGCCGGGAGGCCACGACGAGGGCCCGGTCGAGCTGGCTGTCCTCGAACAGCGACGTGACGAGGAAGTACCGCGCGGCGCCCTCCGGGGCCGCGGCCATCGCCTCGAGGTCCAGCTGGAGCAGCTCCTCCAGCCGCTGCAGCGTCGCGTCCACGAGGGCCCGGCGGTGCGGGAAGTGGTACAGCAGCCCGCCCTTGGACACCCCCGCGGCGCCGGCGACGGCGTCGAGGGTCGCGGCGCGCTCGCCCTCGGCAAGGACGAGCTGCTCGAAGGCGGCCAGGAGCTTGTCCCGGGCCGCAGGTGGGCGCGGCATGTGAGGAAGACCTCCCTGGATCGGATGTGCCGCCCATTGTGCCAGCCCCTCAATAACTGTACCGTCTAGACGGTACAGTTACGGAGCTGTGTGACCCGATCCGACCCCCGGAGGTGAACCATGACCACTCTGCTGACGCCCCGCCCCACGGCCGGCGCGCGCGAATGGGCCGCGCTCGCGGTCCTGATGATGCCTGTCCTGCTCGTGTCGGTGGACAACACCGCGCTGAGCTTCGCCCTGCCCACCATCTCCCAGGCCCTGCGTCCCACCGGCGAGCAGCTGCTGTGGATCGTGGACGTCTATCCCCTCGTCCTCGCGGGCCTGCTCGTGCCCATGGGCACGCTGGGGGACCGGATCGGCCGGCGCCGGCTGCTGCTGATCGGCGGCACCGGGTTCGCCGCCGTCTCCGCGGCCTCGGCCTTCGCGCCCACCGCCGAGGCGCTCGTCGCGGGGCGGGCTGCCATGGGCCTCTTCGGCGCCATGCTCATGCCCGCCACCCTGTCGCTGCTGCGCAACATCTTCCTGGACCCCGCCCAGCGGCGGATCGCCATCGCGGTGTGGGCCGGCGGCTTCAGCGGGGGCGCGGCGCTGGGCCCGGTCGTCGGCGGCTTCCTGCTCAACCACTTCTGGTGGGGCTCGGTGTTCCTGATGTCCGTGCCGGTGCTGGTCCCGCTGCTGGTGCTGGGGCCGTTGCTGGTCCCGGAGTCCCGTGACCCGCGCCCGGGGCCGGTGGACGTGCCCTCCGTGCTCCTCGCCATGCTGGCGCTGACCCCGGTGGTCTACGGCATCAAGGCGGCCACCGCCTCCGGCGAGCTCTTCCACGGTCTGCTCAGCGCGGCCTTCGGCGTGCTCGCGGGCCTGCTCTTCGTCCGCCGCCAGGCGACCCTGGAGCACCCGGTGCTGGACCTGGGACTGTTCCGGTCCCCGGAGTTCACGGGCGGGGTGACCGTCAACGTGCTGGGCAACGTGGGCCTCTACGGGTTCCTGTTCATGCTCACCCAGTACCTGCAGCTCGTGGTCGGCCTCGACCCGATGGCCGCGGGTCTGACCATGGTGCCCGGCCTGGCCCTGACCGTCCTCGCCGGCTTCCTGGCCGTGCGGGCGGTGCGCCGCTTCTCGGCGCGCACCGTGATCACCACGGGCATGCTGGTGTCCGCGGCCGGCTTCCTCGTGGTCGCCCTGGCGGACCTGTCCGCCCCGGCCGGGCCCCTGGTGGCCCTGGCCGCCTTCTGCCTGGTCGGCACCGGGATCGGCTTCGCCGAGACGCTGTCCAACGACCTTGTGCTCACGGCCGCTCCGCCGCACAAGGCCGGCGCGGCCTCGGCGATCTCCGAGACCGGCTACGAGGTCGGCGCGGTGCTGGGCACGGCGGTGCTCGGCGGGCTGCTGACCGCCTTCTACCAGAGCCACCTCGACCTGCCGGCCGCCCTGGGCGCCGGCCCGTCCGCCGCCGCGCACGAGACCCTCGGCGGTGCCGTCGAGATCGCCGAAGGCGCCGGGGCGCTGGGCCCGGCCGTGCGGGACGCCGCCTTCGGCGCGTTCACCGCGGGCATGCACTGGACGGCCGTCGTCATGACCGTGCTGGTCGCCCTGGCCGGGCTCACGGTCGCCCGCGTGCTGCGGCCAGCCACGCGCTGAGCAGCTCGGCGTCGACCCGGCCGGCCCGCAGCCCCACGTGACCGTCGGGGCGCACCACCGTGCCGCCCTCGCCCGGGCGGTCCTCGAGCCGGTGGACGTGCACCCGCGGCCCCGGCGTGCCGGGCCCCGCGCCGAGGGCCGCGGCGTCCAGCCCCGGGGCCGAGCGCTCCAGCAGGACGTGGAAGCCCGGCGCCGCCGTGAGCCCGTGCAGCCGCACGGCCCGGCCGCCGCAGCGCACCAGCGCGTCCGGGAGGCGGTCCCCGGGCCGCGGCGTGCCGTGCACCCGCCCCGACGTCACGGAGAGCGGACTGCCCCGGTACCGGACGTGGAACTGGGCGAGCACGCCCATCCCCGCCGCCGTCAGCCGGTGCCGCCCCAGCAGCGCCGGCGCGGCCGGAGCGGCCAGCGGGGCGACACGGCCGCGCAGGGCGCGGGGAAGGGGACCGGTGCCCGCCTCACCCCAGAACAGGACGTGCGTCAGGGCCAGCACCAGCCGGTCCGCGGGGCGGCGCTCCTGCTCGTAGGTGTCCAGCAGCACCTCCTGCGCCGGGCCCCCGGGAACCGGGGGCACGGCACAGGCCAGCTTCCAGCCGAGGTTGAGCGCGTCGAGGATGCCGGTGTTCATGCCCTGCCCGCCGGCGGGGGAGTGGGCGTGCGCGGCGTCCCCCACCAGGAACACGTCGCCCTCCCGGAAGCGCCCGGCGAGGCGGTGCTGGAGCCGGACGCGGGAGGACCAGGCCGCCCGGAGCATGCGGACGGGCAGCCCCGAGGCGTCGAGCACGGCCTGCAGCTCCTCCTCGGGAACGGGCGGGCCCGGCTGGCCGAACGGCGCCCCGGAGGGCGAGGAGCGGGTGGTCGCCAGCAGCCGCCACGGCGCCCGCTCGCCGATCGCGAAGAGGAACACCAGTCCTCCCGCCGCGGCCGCCACGTGGGCCCGCCCCGGGAGCAGGCCCTCCAGCTCGAGGTCGGCCAGCAGGATCTCCTGCCGGTACGGCCGGCCGCGCCAGGTCACCCCGGCGGCGGCGCGCACGGTGCTGCCCGGCCCGTCGCACCCGGCCAGCCAGCGGAAGGACGCCTCCTCGAGCGCTCCGTCGCGGTGCAGCACGGCCCGCTCCCCGCTGCGGCCCACGAACTCGGTGCCCCGCTCCACGGTCACGCCCCGCCGGGCCAGGGCCGCCCGCAGCACGGCCTCCACCTCGGCCTGGCGGGCCAGCACGGGGTGCGGGAACGCGGTGCCCGGCAGCGTGACGTCGTCGAGCCGGGCCGTGACCACCCGTGGACCCAGGTGCAGGTCCACCACCGGGGCGGTGTCGGCGCGGCTGAGCAGCTCGTCGGCGACCCCGAGCGGGCGCAGCCCCTCGAGGGTCCGCGGGTGCAGGATCAGGGCCCGGGACGGGCGGAACTCCTCGGTCCGGCGCTCGACCACCCGCACCCGTGCCCCGCAGTCGTGGGCCTGCAGGGCCAGGGCCAGGCCGCTCGTGCCCGCCCCGACCACGAGCACGTCGGTGGGGGCCTCCGCCCCGGCCCCCGGGGTCATGGCCCCGGGGGCGGGTCCACCGCGGTGAGCACGCTCCACGCGGGGGCGCCGTGGCCCGCGACCAGCTCCGGCTCCTGGAGCACCTCGTCGCGGTGCAGCCCGGGGAAGACCACCGCCTGCACCGACGCCGGCTCGCTGACCAGGGAGAGCACCCACCCGAGGGCCTGCACGTAGGCGCGGGCGCGCTCCGGGCCGTCCCACTCGTAGACGCCGCGGTAGCGGCCCCGGTCGTCGTGGGCCAGCCAGAGCTTGGAGACGAACCCCGGGAAGCCCGCGAACAGCGGGGTGTTGAGCTCGCTCTCCCACCGGAACAGGGTGTGCCCCCGGCCCCGCACCGCGCGCAGCCGGAAGACGACGACGAGCACGGCGGGCTCACGCGGGTCCTCGCCGTCCACCGTGGTCTCGCGGTAGACCCGGGAGCCCGTCCCGTCGGCGAAGTCCAGGCGCGCTCCCCGGTGGCCGGCCGGCTGGTGCAGGCGCCGCTCCGCGAGCAGGGCTGCCGTGGAGGACACGGACCCCGCCACGGCCCGGACCGCCGGTCCGGTCCCCAGGAACGGGCGGGTGATCGTCTGCGCTGTGCGTGGTGCTGTCATCGGATGATCCGCCTCCGGCTCGGGGACGTCCGGCCTCCAGGGTAGGACCGTGGACTCCGGCCCGTGCCCCGACCTGGGAAGTCACCGCTTTGTTGCGGCGGCCGCCGTGACCCCCGGGCGTGCCGCGGCCGCCGCGGACGTAGGCTCGGCACACAGGGCCCGTCCCGGCCCGGGCCGGAAGGAGCGATCGCGATGACGCCGCAGCAGCTGTTCGAGGACGCCGCCCGCCGCCCGTCCCAGGTGGCGCGGCAGGTGCTCGAGGGCATCCCCCTCGGCGTGCTGCACACCATGCCCGGCGGGACCTCCAACTCCGTGGCGTGGCTGGTCTGGCACGCGGCCCGGCAGCAGGACGCGCAGGTGGCCCGTCTGGCCGGCACCGAGGAGGTGTGGACGGATCAGGGCTGGAACGAACGGTTCGGCCTCCGTCTGCCCGACTCCTCGATGGGCTTCGGGCACCGGCCGGAGGACGTGGCGCGGGTCCGGGTGCCGTCCGCGGAGCTGCTCCAGGGCTATCTCGACGCGGTCGTCGAGCGCACCGTGGACTACGTGCGCGGCCTCACGGACGCGCAGCTCGACGAGGTCGTGGACCGGTCCTGGGACCCGCCCGTCACCCGGGGCGTGCGCCTGGTCAGCACGGTCGACGACGCCGCCCAGCACCTCGGCCAGGCCGCCTACGTCCGGGGCCTGGTCGACGGCGGGTGGTCGGGGCCGTACTGACGGCTGCCAGGAGCCCGTGCGGCCCGGCGCCGCCGGTCCAAGCGGTTGTCTTTGCATCGAGACGTTGTGTGACAAGGCGCCGATGTGGGGACGGCCCTTTCCTCGGTGGTCACCGTCCGTTCGCTTAAGCTGAGCACGCTGAGTCCCAGCACCTCGTTCCGCCGCTCCGTTCCTGCCGTCGCCGTCGGCGACTCCCTGGGGGAAACACCGTCATGCCCCGCAACTCCTCTCACCGTCCGTCCACCGCCGGCCTGCGCCGGCGCGCCGCCTCGCCGGTCACCGCCCTGACCGCGTTCTCGGCGCTGGTCGCCGTCAGTGTGGCGGTCAGCTCCGGCATCGCCCCGGACGCCGGCCCGGCGCGCGGCTCGGCCTTCGGCACGCCCTCGGAGGCCGCGGAACAGGTGGAGCGGACCGAGAGCCGGTGGAGCCTGATGGCCGCCGGGCCCGGCCGGCCGCAGCCGGCCGGGCCGCTGCGGGAGGTCCGTTCGGTCTCCCCGGTCCGGGACGGCGGCGCCGGCGAGGGATCGTGGCGGGAGGGGGCGGGCCGCGGCGAGGGCGGCCGCGACGGGGTCTCCACCGTGCGCCCGGGACGGCAGCCGCCGCGGCTCTACCAGGGGGAGCTGCCCGTCAACACGCTCATCGCCCCCACGTCCCCGGGGGTCGTGCTGCCCGGTGGGCAGTTCGGCTGGCGGATCGCCCCCGACCGCGGCGGGCGGGAGTTCCACAACGGCACCGACGTCTCCGCCCCGGCGGGTCTGCCGGTCGTGGCGGCCCTGGACGGGGAGGTGACGGCCGTGTTCTGGGACGTGTGGGGCGGCAACCGCGTGGAGGTCACCCACGCGGACGGGCTGAAGACCACCTACAACCACCTCGAGGACGTCCGGGTGCGGGTCGGGGACCGGCTGGCCGCCTCCGAGCAGCTGGGCGCGGTCGGGGCCACGGGCATCCGCGTCACCGGCCCGCACCTGCACTTCGAGACCTGGGTGGACGGACAGGCCGTGGACCCGCAGTCCTTCGACTGGGTCGACGGCATGCGCGTGATCCCCGCGTCCCGCAGCAAGTACTCCCTGGAGGTCCCCGTCCCGCAGACCGACGAGGAGCGGGCCGCCGCGGACCGGAAGGCGGCCGCCGATAAGGTCGCCGCAAAGCAGAAAGCTGCCCAGAAGAAGGCTGCCCAGAAGAAGGCCGCCGAGAAGAAGGCCGCCGAGAAGAAGGCGGCCGAGCAGAAGACCGCGCAGCAGAAGGCGGCCGCCGAGAAGCGTGCCGCGGCGCGGAAGGCCGCCGCCGACAAGGCCGCTGCCGAGAAGGCCGCTGCCGACAAGGCCGCCGAGTCGACGAAGGCCACGGCGCCGCCACCGCCTGCTCCCGCGCCGGAGCAGCCCGACGACGGCCCGGCGACAGTGCCCTCCACCCCACCGGCGCCGCCCAGGGGTACGGAGCCGCTGACGGGCACAGAGCAGCCGTTGCCGCCTGTTTCCTCACCGACCACGCCGCCGGCGCCCGAGCTCCAGCCTGCCCCGGCGCCCGGCACGAAGCCGTCGGGGCCTCCGGAAGCGGCGCCGGCCCCGACCCCGACTCCGACCCCGACACCGACCGCTCCCGGGGGGATCTCGCCGACCCCTGAACCCGGAGTCGCTCCCGTCGTGGCGGACACAGTGCGGGACACCGACAAGGACGGGATTCCGGACGTCGACGACGACAACCTCGACGGCGACTTCCACTCCGACCGCACGGACATCTTCAACCACGAGGACACGGACCTGGACGGCGACGGCATCGACAACGAGAAGGACCCCGACCTGGACGGCGACGGCCTGCGCAACGAGGTCGATCCGGACATGGACGGGGACGGTCTCATCAACGAGAAGGACGAGGAGCCGCGACGACCCGCCGCCCGGACGGTGAAGGTGCCCGCCGGGGAAACCGACAAGCCCCGTGCGGAGGGCGGGAACGGCGGGTCGGGCGAGCCGACCGGCCCGGCGGCGCCGGTCGGCGACACCGGTGCGGAGGTCCCCGCCCCCTGACCGGGAGCCGGGTCCGTGCGCGTTCCCGGGAGCGGCCCGGAGTTATCCAGCAGTGACGCGGCCCCCGGCCCGGACGGCTCCGAGGCGCACTAGAATTCTGCCGCCGGTGTTCGCATTTCCGCGCGGGGGTGATGGCGATGAGCACCACGCACCGGAGGGTCCCGGAGGACACGACGGCCCGGGCGCTCCGGGAGCTGGCGGAACGGCTGACGGGTCGGTTGGTCGCACCCGGGGACCCCGACTACGACCGCGCCCGGCGGTTCTGGAACAGCCTGCTGGACGTCCGCCCCCGAGCGGTCGTGCGGGCCGGCTCCGTGCAGGACATCGATCTCGCGGTGGCCGCCGCGCAGCGCATGCGCCTGCCCCTGGCGGTCCGCGGCGGGGGGCACGGGGTGGCCGGCTCCGGCGCTATGGAGGACTGCCTGCTGCTGGACCTCGGGCGGCTGCGGCAGATCGTCGTCGACCCGGCGAACCAGCTCGTGAGCGTGGAGCCGGGCACCACCATCGGCGCTCTGGACCGGGCCACCACGGCCCACGGGCTCGCCGTCCCGCTGGGGGCGGTCAGCACGGCGGGGGTCTCGGGCCTCGCTCTCGGCGGGGGCATGGGCTGGTTGACCCGCAGCAACGGGCTGACCCTCGACAACCTCGACTCCGCGGACGTCGTGACCGCCACGGGGGACCACCTGCACGCCAGCGAGGAGGAGAACCCCGAGCTGTTCTGGGGGCTGCGCGGGGGAGGGGGCAACTTCGGGGTGGTGTCCTCCTTCACCTTCGGCGCCCGCAGGATGCCGGCCCTCGTGCTCGCGGGCAGCCTCCGCTACCGCCGGCCGCACTGGACGGGCGCCCTGCGGGCCTTCGCCCGGTGGGCGCACGACCTGCCCGACGAGCTGAACCCGATCGTCACCTTCGGGCTCGGGCCACCGGGGGACGCGGCCGATGACGAGCCGGCGATGGCGGTGCGGTTCTGCTGGGTCGCGGAGGACCACGTCGCAGGCCGCACCCTGGTCGACGAGCTGCGGGTCGACGCCCCGCCCGATGCGGAGGACGTGGCGGCGGTGCCGTGGCTCGACTGGCAGAGCGCCCGGGACGGGGCCTTCCCGAAGGGCTCGCGCGGGCGCTGGCAGAACCTGCCCCTCGGCCGGCTGGACGACGAGGTCGTCGACGTCGTCGTCCGCCTGGCGTCCGGGATCGCCGACCGGGGCGCCGGCCTCGACCTCCACCGCCTGGGAGGCGCGTTCGGGCGGGTGGCCGAGGAGGCCACCGCCTTCCCCAACCGCTCCGCGCCGTACTGGGTGACGTCCCACGGCGTCCGGCAGGACCCCGCGGAGGACGAGGATCTCACCGCGTTCACCCGGAGGGTCCACGCGGAGCTGCAGCCGTTCGCCGAGCACGGCCAGTACCTCAACCTCCTCGGTCCCGACTCCGCGGTGCCGGGGAACGCGGACCGGGCCGTGCGTCAGGTGTACGGGCGGGAGAAGCTGCAGCGGCTGGTCCGGCTCAAGGACCGCTACGACCCGGGCAACCTGTTCCGGCTCAACCTCAACGTCGCACCGAGCCGCCGCTGAGCCGCCGCTGCCCCTCCGGCGGGCCCGGGCGCGGCCGCGTCATCTTCCGCGGCCACTCGGTCCGCGCCCTTCCGCGGGACCGGGGCCGAGCGCTACGGTCGGGGGCATCCGGTCCCGGCGCCGAGAGGTGACGCGCATGCCGCTCTACGAGTACCGCTGCCCCGCGTGCGGGGTGTTCGAGCTCCTGCTGGGGATGGGCACGGCCGGGCGCGAGGCGTCCTGTCCCGAGTGCGGGACCGCGGCGCGCCGGCTGCTGGGCGCGCCCGGGCTCTCCCGGGCCGGGTCCCCCGAGGCGCGGCTCATCGAGCGCACCGAGGCCACCGCGGGCGAACCGGACGTCGTCGCCGCCCTGCCGTCCGGGCCCCGGCGGCCCGCCCGGCACAGCACGAACCCCCTCCACCGCAGACTTCCCCGCCCCTGAGGGGGCACCGCACCGTCCGCCACGCACGCCAGGAGGCACGTCATGCCGGAGCTCATCTTTCCCCTCGACTCCTCGCGGTCCTTCGAGGACCAGCAGCTCGTCGGGCACAACCGCTGGCATCCCGAGATCCCTCCGGTGGCGACCGTGCGGCCCGGGGACACCTTCCGGGTGCACTGCCGGGAGTGGTTCGACGGCGCGATCGTCAACGACGACTCCGCCGAGGACGTCCTCAACGCTCCGCTGCGGACCGTGCACAAGCTCTCCGGCCCGTTCGCGGTGGAGGGGGCCCGGCCCGGCGACCTGCTCGTCGTCGACATCCTCGACGTCGGGCCGATCCCGCAGGAGGACTCCGGGCCGCTGGCCGGACAGGGCTGGGGCTACACCGGGATCTTCGCCAGGACCAACGGGGGCGGCTTCCTCACCGACCGGTTCCCGGACGCCTACAAGGCGATCTGGGACTTCCGCGGTCAGACGGCCACCTCCCGGCACGTCCCGGAGGTGTCCTTCACGGGCATCGTCCACCCCGGCCTGATGGGGACCGCGCCCTCCGCGCAGCTGCTGGCACGGTGGAACGAGCGCGAGGGCGCGCTCATCGCGACCGATCCGGACCGGGTCCCGCCCCTCGCGCTGCCCCCGGAGCCGCAGGACGCGCTGCTGGGCGGGGTCCCGGACTCCGACGTCGACCGGGTGGCAGGAGAGGCCGCCCGCACCGCCCCGCCGAGGGAGAACGGCGGCAACCAGGACATCAAGAACCTCACCAAGGGCACACGCGTGTTCTACCCCGTGTTCGTGGACGGCGCGAACTTCTCGGTGGGGGACCTGCACTTCTCCCAGGGCGACGGTGAGATCACCTTCTGCGGCGCCATCGAGATGGGCGGGTTCATCGACTTCCACGTGGACGTCATCAAGGGCGGGATGGAGACCTACGGGGTCTCGGAGAACGCGATCTTCCTGCCGGGCAACACGGACCCGCAGTACAGCGAGTGGATCTCCTTCTCCGGCACGTCGGTGACCCTCGACGGCGAGCAGCGCTACCTCGACGCGCAGCTGTCCTACCAGCGGGCCTGCCTGCACGCGGTCGACTACCTCACGAAGTTCGGGTACTCCCCGGAGCAGGCGTACCTGCTGCTCGGCGCCGCGCCGATCGAGGGCCGCTTCTCCGGGGTGGTGGACATCCCCAACTCGTGCGCGACCGTGTACATCCCCACCGCGATCTTCGACTTCGACGTCCGGCCCTCGGCGGCGGGACCCCACCAGGTGGACCGCGGCATGGGCGCGCCCCACGCGGCAGCCTGACCCGCGGGTGGTGCGGGTGCCCGTCGGCGGCCTCCCGCGCCTGCGTCCGGCGGGGACCGGGGGTTCGTCCGGCGGGGACCTGGACCGGCTCAGGTCAGGGCAGGAGGTCCTGCTCCGTCCAGGACGTGGGCAGGTGCCCGCCGGCGGGCAGCAGCACGAGTCTTGCCGAGGGCAGGTGCTCGGCGAGGCGGCGCGCGTGGACGGGCGGGACCACGTCGTCGTCCTCGGCGTGGACCACCACGATCTCCAGGTCCGCGAGCCGGCGGCCCACGGTGGGCGGCAGCGGGAAGCCGGGGGCGCTCCAGTCGGGGTCCTCCGCGTCCCAGAAGGGGGCGGCCACGGTCACGACCCGCTGCAGCAGCGTGGGGACGCGGTGGCAGAGGAAGCGCAGGACCTCGGACCCGCCGAGGGAGTGGCCCACGATCGCCCACGGCTCGTCCGGGATGGCCCGCACGGCCCGCCCGATCGCCTCCTGCCACAGCTCGGGGTCGGGGTCCTCGGGGCGGGGCAGGTCGGGAGCGACGACGTCGGCCTCGGGCCACTGCCTGCGCACCGCCTCGAGGAGCGGATTGCCGCCGGGGGCGGGCTGGGAGCCGGCACCGTGCAGGAAGAGGATGCGCTGGACCATGGGTCACCTCGGGAACGGGGGAGGCGACGGCGGACGCCGCCTGTTCCAGCGTCCCCGCCGCCGCGGCGGGGTGTCAAGCGTCCCGGGCCGCTCCCGGGGCCGCTCCCGGGGTCGCTGCGAGGAGCGGCAGGCCCGGGCCCTCCAGCCGGTCGAGGGCGGCGGTGCGGCCGGTCAGCAGCAGCAGGAGCGCCTCCATGCTCCCCCGGACCTCCGGGCCCTCGCCCGCGCGCCAGGCGACGTCGGTGGCCACCATCGTCAGCCCGCGCAGCCTCCGGCGGGCCCGGAACGGGAACGGCATCGACCACACCCGCTCCGCGGCCGCCCGGGCCGCCTCGGGCGGCATGGCGTGCCGGCGCCCCAGGGGCAGGACGATGTCCTGGGTGTGCACCAGCACGTCCAGCAGCGGTTCCCGGACGCTCGTGCCCGGTGGGTGACGCCTCGACCCGTCCAGCCGCCGGTAGTCGGCCACGATCTCCGCGGCGGGCCGCCGGCCGCGGTCCCGGGCGTCCAGGCACATCGCCCGGTCGAAGTCGCCGCGCCCGCGCCACAGCGCCCGCACGAGGTCGGCGGGACCGTACTGCGCCGAGGAGATGACGTGGGCGGCGACGTCCCGCACCGCCCAGCCCGGGCAGAGCGTGGGGTGGTCCCACTCCTGCGGGCTCAGCGTCTCGAGCAGGTCCGCCAGTGCGGAGCGCTCGCGGTGGACGGCGTCCCAGACGGCGTCGCGGTCCATGGTAATCTCCCCCAGAAGTCAGTTTTCCTGACTAAATTTTCCGGCGCCGACGGCCGCGCCGTCAAGGGGGTGGGCATGCACGAGGACACGGGCACGAACACGGGGCTGCTGCTGTACTACCCGTACCGGGACATGGAGATCCGGGTGATGGAGGCCCTGCACGCCGGCGGGTTCGAGGACCTCACCTACGCCCAGGCCCGGATCTTCCAGCGCATCGACCCCCAGGGCTCCCGGCTGGCCCGGCTGGCCGAGCAGGCCCGCGTGACCAAGCAGACCGCCAGCGTGCTCGTCCAGGCCCTCGAGCAGGAGGGCTACGTGGAGCGCCGCCCCGATCCGGCCGACGCCCGGGCCCGCGTCGTGACGATCGCCGCCCGCGGCCGGGCGGCCCAGGCCGCGGCGGCCGCCGTGGTCGCCGAGGTGGAGGCGCAGTGGCGCCGACGGCTCGGCGCACGGCGCTATGCCGAGCTGCGCCGGGCGCTCGCCGAGCTGCACGAGGACCCCGGCGCCGACTGACCGCGCGTCACCGAGGGACCACGGGCCCGAGCGACCACGGGCCCCGAGCGAGCACGGAAAAGGGCGGTCACTCGGGCGGACCCCGGTCACTCGGTGGCGCGGAGCCCGCCGCGCGCCACAATGGGAGCATGACCGACGCCGCTCAGCAGCCCAGGACCAACCGCGCCTACTGGACCGTGGAGCCCGGCCGGGGCGAGCTGCGCACCGCGCCGCTGCCCGCGCCGGGCCCGGACGAGGTCCTGGTGCGGGCGCTGCGCTCCGGGATCAGCCGCGGCACGGAGCGGCTCGTCCACCGCGGCCTCGTCCCGGCCCGCGTGCACGAGCGCATGCGGGCCCCCTTCCAGGAGGGGACGTTCCCCGGCCCGGTGAAGTACGGCTACCTGTCGGTCGGCGTCGTGGAGCAGGGCCCGCAGCCGCTCGTGGGCCGCCGCGTGTTCGTGCTGCACCCCCACCAGGACCGCTACGTGGTCCCCGCCGCGGACGTGACCCCCGTGCCCGACGGCGTGCCCTCCGACCGCGCGGTGCTCGCCGGACCGGTGGAGACCGCCGTCAACGCGCTGTGGGAGGCGGCGCCGCGCTTCAGGGACCGCGTGGCCGTGGTCGGCGCGGGGATGATCGGGGCCTGCACGGCCGCGCTGCTGGCCCGGTTCCCGCTCGCCCGGCTCCAGCTGGTGGACCCGCAGCCGTCCCGGGCCGGGCTCGCCCGCGCGCTCGGCGTGGAGCACGTGCGCCCGGAGGACGCGGCGGGGGAGTGCGACGTCGTCGTGCACGCCTCCTCCACCGCCGCGGGACTGGCCCGGGGGCTCGAGCTGCTCGGCGACGAGGGCGAGCTGATCGAGATGTCCTGGTACGGCGACGAGGACCCCGCGGTGCCCCTGGGCGCGGACTTCCACGCCCGCCGGCTGCAGATCCGCGCCAGCCAGGTGGGGGTCGTCGCCCCCGCCCGCCGGGCCCGCCGCACTCCCGCCGACCGGCGCGCCGCCGCCCTGGACGCCCTGCGCGACCCCCGCTTCGACGCCCTGCTCACCGGGAGCTCGCCCTTCGAGGAGCTGCCCGCGACGATGGCGCGGCTCGCCGGGGACGCCCCCGAGGCGCTGTGCCACGTGGTGCGCTACGACTGACCACCGACCGCCCGACCCGAGGAGCACCGTGTTCACCCTGACCGTCCGAGACCACATCATGATCGCCCACAGCCTCCCGGACCCCTTCTTCGGCCCGGCCCAGAACCTGCACGGGGCCACCTTCACCGTGGAGACCACCTGGGCCCGGCCCGTGCTGGACGAGCACGGCGTGGTCCTGGACATCGGCGTGGCCTCCCAGCTGCTCTCGGGCGTGCTCGACGGGCTGCGCTACCGCAACCTCGACGAGCACCCGGACTTCACGGGCCGGCTGTCCACCACGGAGGTCCTCGCCCAGTACATCGCCGAGCGGCTCGCCGCCGGGGCGGCCGGGATCGCGGGGCTCGACCGGCTGACCGTCACCCTGCGGGAGAACCCCGACGCCTGGGCCTCCTACACCCTCGAGCTGCCCGTGCTGACCGAGCGCGGCGGGCCCACTCCCCGGTGAGCACGGGCTCCGCGGTGGTCGACGTGGTGGTGCCCGACGACGGCGGGCGGCCCACCGGCGGCTCGCTCTACGACCGCCGGCTCGTGGCGGCGCTGGGCGGGCTCGGCCGCCCGGCCCGGCTCGTGCCGGTGGCCGGGGACTGGCCCGCCGCCGACGCCGGCGCCCGGACCCGGCTGCGCACCGCCCTGGGCGAGCCCGCTCCCGGGCGCACGGTCGTGCTCGACGGCCTCGTCGGCTGCGCGGCCCCCGGGGTCGTCGGCGACGCCGTGCGCCGCGGTGTGCCGGTGCACCTGCTCGTGCACCTGCCGCTGCCGGCCGAGACCGGCCTGGACCCGGGGGCGGCCGCCCGGCTCGCCCGGGCCGAGGCCGCCGCGCTCGCGGCCGCCACCGGGGTGCTGACCACGAGCGCCTGGGCGGCCCGGGACCTGTTCCGCCGCTACGGCACCACGGAGGTGGCGGTGGCCGAACCGGGGGCGCCCCGCGGGCCGGTGTCGGCCGGGTCGGCCGTGCCGCGCCTGGTCTGCGTCGCGTCCCTCACCCCCCGCAAGAACCAGCTGCTCCTGCTGCAGGCCCTCGCCCCGCTCAGCGGGCTGCCCTGGACACTCGAGCTCGTCGGTCCCGCGGGCGGTCCCGCCTACGGGCAGCGGCTCCGGGCCGCCGTGCGCGAGCTCCCGGACGCCTCCCGGGTGCGCCTGCACGGCCCCCTGCACGGCCCTGCGCTGGAGCGGCTGTGGACCGGCGCGGACCTGCTGCTGCTGCCCTCGAGCGCCGAGACCTACGGCATGGTCGTCACCGAGGCCCTCGGCCACGGCGTGCCCGCGGTGGTGGGGGCCGGCACCGGCGCCGTCGAGGCGCTCGACGGCGGGCCGGCCCCCACCACGGCGCCCCGACCCGGCGCCGCCCTCGCCCCGGACGACCCGTCCGCCTGGACCGGGGCCCTCCGCGCCTGGCTGACCGACCCCGCCGTGCGCGAGCAGTGGCGGAGCGCTGCGCTGGCCCGTCGCGCGCGCCTGCGCGGCTGGGAGGACACCGCCCGCGACGTCCTCACGGCGATCGGACGGCCCCTCGGCCGGCCGGACGCCGCCGAGCTCGACCCCGACCCCGTCACCGCGCTCGACCCCGACCCTGTCACTGCCGTCGACCCCGTCACCGCCACCCACCGAACCAGGAGACCGTCATGACGAACCACTCCGCACCCCACCGGCCCGTCGCCGGCGACTGGCTGGCCCTGCGCGAGCCCGCCGACGCCGCGGCCCGCGAGGACTCGCTGCCGCTGATCGCCCGTCTCGTCCGGCACTGGGAGGAGCTGCCGCCGGGCGACGACCCCGGTGCCGCGGGCGCCGAGCCCGTCGTGGTCGTGGACCTCGGCGCCGGGACGGGCGCGAACCGGGCGTGGCTGGCCCGCCATCTCCCCGGCCCCCAGCGCTGGGTCCTGCTCGACCACGACCGCGAGCTGCTCGAGCAGGCCGTGTCCGCCGCCCGGGTGGACGGGGCCGAGGTCGTGCCCGTGCTCGCCGGGATCGAGGAGCTCGGCCGGGTGCTCTCGGAGCACCCGGCGGCCCGGCGGCTCGTGACGTGCTCCGCCCTGCTCGACCTGCTGACCCGGGAGCAGGTGCGGGAGCTGGCCCGGGTGCTGGCCGAGGAGGCCGTCCCGGCGCTGCTGGCCCTGACCGTCGACGGCGAGGTCCTGATCGACCCGCCCCACCACCTGGACCCCTCGGTGCTGGGGGCCTTCGAGGACCACCAGCACCGCGGTGAGCTCGCCGGCACGGACGCCGTGCGGCTGGCCGCGGAGGCCCTGCGGGAGCGCGGCATGGTCGTGGACGTCACCCCCACTCCCTGGTGGATCTCCGACCAGCCGTGGGCGCGGCCCCTCCTGGAGCGGTTCCTCGGCGACCGCGCGGACGCCGCCGTGGAGCACCGGCCCGATCTCACCGCGGAGGCGCACGCCTGGCTGCGGACCCGCCTGGTGGACTGTGCCCGGGGACGGCTGCGGGCCACGGTCGGGCACGCTGACGTGCTCGCCCTGCCGCCGGTCAGCTGAGACCGCGGGCGCTCCGCTCCAGCCACAGCACGTCCCGCCCGAAGGACACCAGGAGCAGGGCCAGGGCCGCCGCCGTGGCCGCGGCGGCGAGCGGCAGGGGGATCAGCGGGACCAGGGCGCCGAGCAGCACCCCGCCCTGGATCCCGGCCACCACCCGGCGGTAGGACGAGTAGGGCAGCGGGCGGCGCCAGGCGGGCCGGGCCCGCAGGCCCAGCAGGAACAGGTAGCGCAGCGCGCCGATCAGCAGCACCCACCACGCCCCGGGCAGGCCGAGCCGGGCGGCCACCGCCAGGGCGAGGACGAGCAGCAGCGCGGCGTCGACCTCCTGGTCGAACCGTGCCCCGGCACGGGTGGCGGTGCCGGTGCGGCGGGCCACACGGCCGTCGATGCCGTCGAGCAGCCAGGCGGGCAGGGCGAGGGCGACCACGGCCCAGCACCAGGCCCCGGCCGGGCCCTGCGCCTGCCCCGACAGCACGGGCGTCAGCCCCACGGGCAGCAGCGCCGCGCACAGGGCGACCAGCACGGAGCGCGCCACCGTGACGCGGTCGGCGGGCCCGTAGGGCTCGGTGCGGCGGCCCACCGTGCTGCGCACCACCGCCCCCAGCACCGCGAGGCCCAGCAGCGCGGAGACCGCCAGCACGGCGGGCGGCGCCTGCGAGGCCGCACCGAGCACGACGAGGCCGGCCCCCAGTCCCGCGAAGGCCAGGAGGCCGTCCCGGCGGGCCGAGGGGACGGACGCGGTGGAGTGGACCAGTGGCATGGGGTCGCCTTCCGGGTGGGGGTCTTCATCCTGGGCGGGACGGCCCGCCCCGTCAATCCGGGCCGCACCGGGCGGTGGCTAGACTGCGCCCATGCCCGCCGAGACCGCACCCCCGCGCCGCGGGCGAGGTCCCCTTCGCCGGATCCTGCTGGCGGTCGCGCAGGCGGTGGCCGGGCTCGTCCTGCTGGCAGTGCTCTTCCGGACCCTCGGCACGGACTCCGCCCGCAGCGCCGTGGGCGTGCTCAGCCCCCTCACCGTGGTCCTGGCGCTGCTCGCCGGGCTCGTGGCCACCGCGGCCCAGGCCCAGCGGTGGCGGCTCGTGGCCCGCGGCCGCGGAGCACGGTTCGGTCTCCGCGAGGCCCTGGGCGAGTGCTGGGCGGCCGGGCTCGTCAACCTGCTGCTGCCCGGCGGCGTGACCGGGGACGCGGTGCGTGTCCTGCGCCGGCGCCGGCGCGGCGACACCTGGCCCGGGGCAGGGGGCTCCGTGGTGGGCGAGCGGCTGGCCGGGACCTCCGTGCTCCTCGCGGCCGGCGTCGTCCCGGCCCTGGCGGTCGGACCCTGGGTGGCCGCGGCCTTCGGCGCGGGCGCCCTCGCCGTGGGGGCGGTCGCCTGGCGCGCCACGAGCGGGTCCCCGGCCCGGGACCGGGCCGCCGTGTGGTCCCTGTCGGTGCTCGCCTGGGCCTGCTACCAGGGGCTGTTCCTGCTGGCGGCCCTGCGCACCGCTCCGCAGGCACCCCTGCCGGACCTGTGGGGGACCACGGTGCTCGGCCTGGCCGGCATGTCGGTGCCCGTGGGCGTGGGCGGCTGGGGTCCGCGCGAGGGGATCACGACCCTGGCCGCGATGGCCCACGGCCTGCCCGCCGGGACGGGCTTCGCGATCTCCCTCGGCTACGGGCTGCTCGCCCTGATCTCCGCCCTGCCGGGAGCCGTGGTCCTGGCCCGCTGGCTCCTGCCCCGGCGCGCGGCAGCGGGCGCGGCTCGACCTCGTGGGAGCGCAGGACGGAGCGGGCCCGGTCCTCGGCGGCAGTTCCGTCGGCCGCGCTGAGGGCCCCGCTCCCGGCCACGGGGTCGGTCCGGCCGCGGCGGCCCCGGGGAACCACGCCTCACACCGCCTCGACCGCCTCGGCCGGGCGGCCGAGGCCCGGGGGCGCTGCCGCCGGTGAGCCGGCCAGGTCCCGGAGCAGGCCGGCGGCGACACTGATGGCGATCACCGCGGGGGCCTTGCCGGGGATGTCGGGGAGCCCGATGGGGCACGTGATGCCGTCCACGGCGCTCTCCGTGTGCCCCTCCGCGCGCAGGCGCTGCCGGAAGCGGGCCCACTTGGCCCGGGAGCCGATCAGGCCCACGGTGCCCAGGTCCGCCCGGCGCAGCGCCGCGTCGCACAGCACGAAGTCCTCGGCGTGGTCGTGGCTCATGATCAGCACGTGCGCTCCGGCCGGCAGCCCGGCCAGGACGTGCTCCGGGGCGGGGCTGTGGTGCAGGTGGACCTGTGCGGTCCCGTCCGTGACGTCGGCGAGCCGGACGGCCTCCAGCTGGCCTTCCCGGCTGTCCACCAGGTGCAGGTGCAGGGGCAGCCGGGACAGCACCCGGGCGAGCTCGTGCCCCACGTGCCCCACGCCGAACACCGCCACCGCGGGCCGGGCGCCCTGGGGCTCGAGCAGGACGCTGACCACGCCCCCGCAGCACTGCCGCCCGTGCTCCACGGCGGCGTGCTCGTTGAGCGAGAAGGTCAGCGTCTCCGGGACCGTGGCCCCGCCGGCGAGGAGGACGCGCGCCCGCTCGACCACGGTGGCCTCGAGGTTGCCCCCGCCCACGGTGTCCCACGTGGCGGTCTCGGCCACGACCATCTTGGCCCCGGCCTCCCGGGGGGCGTGCCCGCGCACCTCCGTGACGGTGGCGAGCACCCCCGGCGCGCCCGCCGCGCGCAGGTGCTGCAGCGCGTCCAGCCAGTCCACGTCAGTGCGCCGCCGTGGTGGCCGGCGCCGGAGTTCCCTCCGCGCCGGCGGTCAGGGCCCGGCGCCCCTCCTGGACGGCCCAGAACACCGCCTCCGGGGTGGCCGGGCTGGCGAGCCCGACGCTCCGGCCGCCGGGGCCGAAGGCGGCCGCCGCCTCACGCAGCGCCTCGCGCACGCTGAAGGCCAGCATGAGGGGCGGTTCCCCCACGGCCTTGGACCCGTAGACGACCCCGCTCTCGGTGGCCTGCTCGAAGAGGTGCACGTTGAACTCCTCGGGCATCTCCGAGAAGCTCGGCAGCTTGTAGGTGCTCGCCGCCTGCGTGGCCAACCGGCCCCGGTGCGGGCCGTCGGAGACGTCCCAGCGCAGGTCCTCGAGCGTGAGCCAGCCGGCCCCCTGCACGAACCCGCCCTCGATCTGCCCCACGTCGATCAGCGGGGAGAGGCTGTCCCCGACGTCGTGCACGATGTCGGTGCACAGCAGCCGGTAGGCGCCGGTGAACCCGTCGACCTCCACCTCGGAGACGGAGGCGCCGTAGGAGAAGTACTTGAACGGCTCGCCCTGCATCCGGGCGCCGTCCCAGTGCAGCCCCTCGGTGCGGTAGTACCCGGCCGCCCACAGCGAGATCCGCTGGAAGTAGGCGTCGTGCGCGAGCTCCGCGAAGGACATCTGCCGGTCGTGGAAGCCGATCCCGGTCACCGTGCCGTCCACGAACCGGACGTCGTCGGGGTGGATGTCGAACTTGCGGGCGGCGACCTCGGCCAGGCGGTCGCGGATCTGCTCGCAGGCGTTCTTCACGGCCCCGCCGTTGAGGTCCGCCCCGGAACTGGCGGCCGTCGCGGAGGTGTTGGGCACCTTGTCGGTGCGGGTGGGCGCGAGCCGGACGGTCTCCAGGGGCACGCCCAGGGCCGTGGCCGCGACCTGGCGCATCTTGGTGTGCAGGCCCTGCCCCATCTCGGTGCCGCCGTGGTTGATCAGCACGGATCCGTCCTTGTAGACGTGCACGAGGGCGCCGGCCTGGTTGAAGGCGGTGAGGTTGAACGAGATGCCGAACTTCACGGGGGTGACCGCGAGCGCCCGCTTGGTGTCGGGGTGGGCGGCGTTGAACGCCGCGATCTCCTCGCGGCGGCGCTCGACCTCGGCCCGGTCGAGCAGCTGCGTCCAGATGGTGCGCAGCCGCTCGGCGTGCCGGACGGGCTGACCGTAGGGGGTGGACTGGCCGGGGACGTAGAGGTTGCGGTGGCGCAGCTCCGTGGGGTCCACCCCGAGCAGCGGGGCGCAGCGGCCCAGCACCTCCTCGATCACCAGCATGCCCTGGGGGCCGCCGAAGCCGCGGAACGCGGTCTGGGAGGTCTTGTGGGTCTTCGCGATCCGCCCGTGGACCTGCACGTTCGGGATCCAGTAGGCGTTGTCGATGTGGCACAGCGTCCGCTGCAGCACGGGCTCGGAGAGGTCCAGGCTCCACCCGCCGTCGCTGGTGACGGTGGCCTCCAGGGCCTGCAGGCGACCGCTCTCGTCGAAACCTGCCTCCCAGCGGGCGTGGTAGGGGTGGCGCTTGCCGGACAGGGTGATGTCCTGGGTGCGGTTGAGCCGCAGCCGGACCGGCCGTCCCGTGAGCACCGACCCGAGGGCGGCGACGGCGGCGAAGCCGTGCGGCTGCATCTCCTTGCCGCCGAACCCGCCGCCCATGCGCAGGCACTGCACGGTGACCTCGTGGCTGTGCAGGCCCAGGACGTGGGCGACGATCTCCTGGGTCTCGGTGGGGTGCTGGGTGCTGCAGTGCACCAGCACCTGCCCGCCCTCGTCGACGTAGGCGAAGGAGGCGTGGGTCTCCAGGTAGAAGTGCTCCTGGCCGCCGAACTCGAGCTCCCCGCTGAAGCGGTGGGCGGCGGTGGCCAGCGCCGTGGCGGTGTCCCCGCGGCTGACGGTGGGCTGACCGCCCTGGAAGCTCCCGGCCCCGACGGCCTCCGCCACGGTGACCAGCGACGGCAGCGGCTCGTAGTCGACCTCGACGGCCTCGGCCCCCAGCCGGGCGGCCTCCAGGGTCTCGCCCAGCACCCAGCACACCGCGTGCCCGTGGAACATGACCTCGGAGGGGAACAGCGGCTCGTCGTGCTTGGTGCCGGCGTCGTTGACCCCGGGCACGTCCGCGGCGGTGAGCACCCGGACCACGCCGGGGACCGCCAGGGCCGGGGCCGTGCGCAGGTCCCGCACCAGGGCGTGGGCGTGCGGGGCCTGCACCGGCCAGGCATGCAGCACGTCCTGGTGGCGCACGATCAGGTCGTCGGTGTACAGGGCCGTGCCCGTGACGTGCAGGGCGGCGCTCTCGTGCGCGACGGGCACGCCCACCACGGGGTTGACGGGGCGGTCGGCGAGGGACGTCATCGGGACTCCTCCAGATCGGGAGCGGGCGCGTGCTGCGCCCAGAACTTGAGCAGGGCCTGCTCGAGCATGGCCGAGCGGTAGCGGGCGCTGGCCCGGTGGTCGTCGATCGGGGTGCCCTCGCCGGCCAGCGCGGCCGCCGCGGCGAGGACCGTGTCGCGGCTCCAGGGCGCGCCGCTGAGGATGCGCTCCGGGCCGTGCGCCCGGATCGGGGTGGCGGCCACGCCGCCCAGGCCGATCCGCGCCGAGGTGACCGTGCCGGCCTCCACGTGCACGGCGATGCCGACGGCCACGCTGGAGATGTCGTCGAAGCGCCGCTTGGCGATCTTGTGGAACGCGGTGTGCCGGGCCGGCGGCAGCGGGATCCGCACCGCGCGGATGATCTCCCCGGGGCGGCGGACGCTCTGCCGGTACCCGGTGTAGTACTCGTCCAGGGGGACCTCGCGCTCGCCCCCGGCGGAGGCCAGCACCACGGACGCCCCCAGGGCCAGCAGCGCCGGGGCCGAGTCCCCGATCGGCGAGCCGGTCCCCAGGTTGCCGCCGAACGTCGCGGCGTTGCGGATCAGGCGGGAGGCGAACTGCGGGAAGAGCTGGTCCAGCAGCGGCACCCGCCCGGCCAGGCCGCGCTCCACCTCGGACAGGCTCAGGGCCGCCCCGATCTCGACCCGCTCCGGTCCCACCTCGAGCGTGCGCAGCTGCTCGAGCCGGTCCACCGCCAGGGCCAGCGGCGGGCGGGCGTGCTGGATGTTGACGCCCACGCCCGCGTCCGTGGACCCGGCGACCAGCTGGGCCTCCGGGGTGCGCTCCAGGTGCTCGAAGAGCTCCTCCAGGGAGCCGGGGCGGACGAACCGTGCGCCGTCGGCCTCCACCCGCGTGGGCGGGGCCGGCTGCGCGGGCCGGTCCTGGCGCCGCAGCAGCGGGTCGGCCTCGGCCGGGGCGCCCAGCGCGTAGGCGGCGTCGCGGATGGGCCGGTAGCCGGTGCAGCGGCAGAGGTTGCCGCTGAGGGCGTGCAGGTCGAAACCGTTGGGCCCGCACTCGTGGCCGGCCGCGTGCTCCTCGCCGGCGACCTCGGTGCCGGTCTGCGCCTCGGGGGCCGCGCCGTGGTCCGCGCCCAGGGCCTCGCGCTCGGGGCGGTAGTACTCGGCGGCCATGGAGCAGACGAAGCCGGGGGTGCAGTAGCCGCACTGGGAGCCTCCCCGGAACGCCATCTCCTGCTGGACGGGGTGCAGGGCCGCCGGCGCGCCGGTGCCGCCCGCCGCGCCGAGGCCTTCGGCGGTGACGACCTCCTGGCCGTCGAAGGCGGCGGCGGGGGGCAGGCACGCGTTGACCGAGGTCCACCGGCTGCGCCCTTCGCCGTCCGGCCGGGCGACCAGCACCGCGCAGGCCCCGCACTCGCCCTCGGCGCAGCCCTCCTTGGCGCCGGTCAGTCCCTCGCCGCGCAGCCAGTCCAGCAGCCGGGTGTGCGGGCCGACCCCGGCACCGTCCCGGGTCCGACCGTTGACCGTGACTCGGATCTCACTCATGCCTTGTCCTCCATGGCTTCGCGGAAAGGGTTTCGCCGACGGGCACGGGGCGACCGCCCCTCGGCGCTCGGGTGCTGCGGGTCCTGCGCCGGCGGGATGGGCGGCCGGGCGTCCGGCGTCCCGGGCGGCCCGGTGATGGCGGACCGGGCGACAGTGGACCCGGTGACAGTGGGCCCGGCGGCGGACCGGGCGCCGGCGGCCTCTGTCCGCGTGGGCGCGACGAGTGCCACCGAGATGACGGGTACCACCACGACGACGGGCGACCCGCTCGACGACGCGGCCCGTCGGGCATTCCTCGATGGAGGCGCGGTGCTCCTCACGGGGAGCGCGTCCGCAGGCCCGAGACCAGGTTGCCGGTGGGGGGAGTCTCTGCCCGCCGGGCCGGTGCCCGTCCACGCCGGGCGCCGGTCTGCCGGCCACCTCCGGACGTGGCCGTGGTGACCGGACGGCGGCACGGTGTCGATCATGGCGATGAACTCCTCGATGCGGGCCACTGGCCGCGACGTGGAGTCAGGTGGTTCCCCTGGGGTACCGGGAGCTCTCTGGCGGCGGGCCAGTGCGATTCGTGGTTGCTCGCCCGGTAGATAGTCCGTTGAGGACCCGCCGTGGGCTGTCTCACACCCTAATCACGCCGCCGTGCGGCCGCAACAGGTTCGCCGCCGCACGGAGTCATGCGTGATCGCGGAAGAATTCTTCCACAATGTGTTGTAGATCACGTCGAGCTGCTCTACGTTGGCCTCAGCCAATGGCGGGTCCCGGTTGCACGGGGCTATCTACCGGGCATGATCTGACAGCCGGGCGGGCCCGCCGACGGACAAGCCGTTCCCCGGGTCCATCCACGATCCGTGAGGACCTGAGCATCATGTCGACCATCCACGAAACCACTCCGCGCACCAGCACCCACCTGGAGCGGGCCGTCGATCTCGCGGCGGAGAGCGCCGCCGGCGACGGCGGGCCGTTCGGCGCCGTCGTCGTGACCGCCGACGGGCGGGAGTTCCCCGCCGTCAACCGCGTGACCGCGGAGCACGACCCCACGGCGCACGCGGAGGTCATGGCCATCCGCAGCGCCTGCCGCGACCTGGGCACCTTCGACCTCAGCGGCGCCGTGCTCTACAGCAGCTGCGAGCCCTGCCCGCTGTGCCTGTCGGCGTCCCTGTGGGCCCGGCTGGACGCGGTGTACTTCGCCGCCGACCGCCACGACGCGGCGGCCGGCGGCTTCGACGACGCGCAGTTCCACGAGTTCTTCGCCCAGAGCGCGCAGGAGCGGGACCGGGCCCTCCCCGTCCGCCACGTCGCCCTCGCCACGCGCACGGAACCGTTCGAGGCCTGGGCCGGCAACGCCCTGCGCACCGCGTACTGAGCCGAGCACCCCGCCGCCCCGGTCGGCTCCCACCGGGACCATCAGATCTGGACACTTCACGGGGGATCCGCCCGCACCGGACGGCCCGGGAAAAACAGAGGATCGCCGGACCTTGCGCAGCAGTGCCGACGCCTGCGCGCTGAAGGAGGCTCCTGCCATGTCATCGACCGCATCTGGCCACCAGGACAACGACCACCGGATCCGCCGCGACCGCTCGGCGCGACCGGCACCTGCACCCGGCCCCGAGGACGAGAGGCTCCCGCTGGGGCGCACCACGGCCTACGGCTTCCAGCACGTCCTCACCATGTACGGGGCCATCGTCGCCGTGCCCCTCATCATCGGGCAGGCCGCCGGCGTCTCCGGCGAGGAGATCGCCCTGCTCATCAGCTCCTGCCTGCTCATGGGCGGGATCGCCACGATCCTGCAGAGCTTCGGGGCCCCCTACCTCGGCTCCCGGCTGCCGCTGGTCCAGGGGGTCTCCTTCGCCGGGGTGGCCCCCATGCTGGCGGTCCTCGCCGGGGGCGGCGACCTGTCCACCATTTTCGGGGCCGTCCTCGTCTCCTCGGTGGTGGGGTTCCTGCTCGCCGGTGCCTTCTCCCGCGTCCTGCGGCTGTTCCCACCGGTGGTCACTGGCACGGTCATCACGGTCATCGGCATCTCCCTGCTCCCGGTGGCGATCTCCTGGGCCGCCGGCAGCGGGGAGGGTGGAGCCGCCGATCCCCGCAGCCTGGCGCTGGCCGGCATCACCCTGCTCATCGTGCTGGTGCTCTCCAAGGTGGGCGTGGGGATGATCTCGCGCCTGTCCATCCTGCTCTCCTTCGTGCTGGGCACGGCGATCGCCACCGCGATGGGGATGGTGGACTTCTCCGGCGTGGGGGAGGGCGGCATCGTGACCTTCCCGACGCCGCTGGCCTTCGGCCCCCCGAGCTTCGAGGTCGCCTCGATCATCTCGATGCTGATCGTGGTGCTGGTGACGATGACCGAGACCACGGCGGACATCCTGGCCGTGGGCGAGATCACCGGGGCCAAGGTGGACTCCCGGCGCGTGGCCAACGGCCTGCGGGCGGACATGCTGTCCTCCGCGGGAGCGCCGCTGCTCAACTCGTTCACCCAGACGGCCTTCGCGGCCAACGTCGGTCTCGTGGCGGTGACGGGCATCCGCAGCCGCTTCGTGGTCACGGCGGCGGGGATCATCATGGTCGGGCTGGGCATGTTCCCCGTCGTCGGGGAGGTCGTCGCGGCCATCCCCACGCCGGTGCTGGGCGGGGCGTCGATCGTGCTCTTCGGCACGGTGGCCTCGTCCGGGGTCCGCACGCTGGCGAAGGTGGACTTCAACCACTCCATGAACCTCGTCATCGTGGCGGTCGCCTTCGCCTTCGGTCTCATCCCGGTGGCCGCGCCCCAGTTCTACGCCGGCTTCCCCTCCTGGGCCCAGACCGTCCTCGGCTCGGGGATCAGCGCCGCGGCGGTCGTGGCCATCGCGCTCAACCTCCTGTTCAACGAACTGGCCGCCGGCAACTCCGAGCACCAGTCCGCCGTGGCGGCGGCCCCGGTCCGGGTCGTCCGGGCGGACACCCTGGCGCACCTGCGGGAGGGCGACCGGATCCAGAACGGCACCGTGGTGGGCAGCGACGGGGCCGAGGTGGCGGTCGTGGCGGAGCGTCACTTCGACGACGTCCGGAGAATGATCGACGAGGGGGAGATCACCCACACGGGGCAGATCCGGATGGTCCTCGAGGCGAAGGACGCCAGGTCCTGAGCACGCCGGTCCGCCCCGGCCTGCCGAGGCCTCGACCCCGGGGTGTCCCCGCCCCCGCCCGGCGAGCCGCCGGGCGGGGCGGGGCACAGCCGGGGTGACTCAGACGTTCACCAGGCGGTGGGCCGCCGCGGTGTGCTCGGCCGTGAGCGCCTCCACGTCCAGTCCGGTGATCGCCCCGTCCTCCACGAGCCAACGCCCGGCCACCATGACCCGGTCCGCCCGCTCCGCGCCGCACAGCAGCAGCGCGGAGAGCGGGTCGTGCGCCCCGGAGAAGCGCAGCCCGTCGAGGCGGAACATCGCGAGGTCCGCCTGGGCGCCCGGGCGGAGCGCGCCGAGGTCCGGGCGGCCGAGCAGGCGCGCGGAGCCGGCCGTGGCCCAGCCGAGCGCACGCTGCGGGGTCACGGCCTCGGCCCCGTAGCGCAGCCGCTGCACGTACAGGGCCTGGCGGGCCTCCAGCACCAGGTTGGAGGCGTCGTTGGAGGCCGACCCGTCCACGCCGAGACCCACGGGGGAGCCTGCGTCCTCGAGCTCCACGGCCCGGCAGATCCCGGAGGCCAGGCGCATGTTGGACGTGGGGCAGTGGGCCACGCCCACCCCGGCCGCGCCCAGACGGGCCAGCTCGGCGTCGTCGAAGTGGATGCCGTGGGCCAGCCAGGTCCGGTCGGTGAGCCATCCCGTGGACTCGAGGTAGTCCACCGTCCGCAGCCCGAAGCGCTCCCGGCAGAAGTCCTCCTCGTCGATGGTCTCGGCCAGGTGGGTGTGCAGCCGCACGTCGAGCTCGCCGGCCAGCACAGCGGTGTCCCGCATGATCTCCCGCGTGACCGAGAAGGGGGAGCACGGGGCCAGGGCGATCTGGGTCCGCGCGCCGTCGCCGCGCTCGTGGTGGGTCTCCACGAGCCGGGCGCTGTCGGCGAGGATGACCTCCGCCTCCTGCACCGTGTGCTGCGGGGGCAGTCCGCCGTCGCGCTCACCCAGGCTCATGGACCCGCGGGAGAGCACGGCCCGCATGCCGAGGCTGCGCGCGGCCTCCACCTGCACGTCGATCGAGTCCTCCATGCCGCCGGGGAACAGGTAGTGGTGGTCGGCGGCCGTGGTGCAGCCCGAGAGCAGCAGCTCCGCCATCGCCACCGTGGTGGCCAGCTGCAGGTCGCGGGGGCGCAGGCGGGCCCAGACCGGATAGAGGTCCCGCAGCCACGGGAAAAGGGGCACGCTGACCACGGGCGCCCAGGCCCGGGTGAGGGTCTGGTAGAAGTGGTGGTGCGTGTTGATCAGCCCGGGCACCACCACGTGCTCCCGGGCGTCGAGGACCGCGCACGGCGCGGCCGGGACGCCGCCCGCGGGGACCAGCTCCACCACGGTGCCGGAGGCGGTGTCCACCACCACGCCGCCGGCCGTCCGCTCGGTGGTGTCCTCGCCGGCGTCCTCGCCGGTGTACAGGGCCAGGGGATCGCGCAGCCACAGCAGGTGGGAGCCGGGGTCGGTGGTGTGGGTGTGCACGGGGTGCTCCGATCGGTCGCAGGATCTCGTCGCCGGCGCCGTGGCCCCGGGTCCTTCCGAGGGCGGCACACGGCGCCGCCAGCTCAGTGAGGTCCTGTCTGCTGATCCAGGAGACCGCTCGTGCAGTCCCGGCGACCTTAACACCGCTGCGCGCCGCCCGACAAGCAGGTGGCCGCGGTGACGGCGCCGTGCACGGTGGAGCTCGCAGATCCTCGGGGGGCCATTTGCTCGACGACCCGAGCGGAAGGCGCCGCCCCGGTGGCTGCCGCCGGCCGCGCTCACCCCGGCGGATGCCGACCTCGGTGGACGGGTTCCCCGCCCGGCCTCCGCCGGGGACCCGGGCCGGGAATAACCTCGCGCGGGCACGGCTTGTACGGGATGGTTCAAATTTGTAGAACTTGCGGTGCTCGCCGACACGGGTGCCGCGGGAGACCAGGAGGACGGCATGCAGTTCGGCATCTTCACCATCGGGGACGTCACCGAGGACCCCACCACGGGACGCGTCCCCACCGAGCACGAGCGGATCAAGGCCACGGTCGAGATCGCGAAGAAGGCCGAGGAGGTGGGGCTGGACGTCTTCGCCACGGGTCAGCACCACAATCCGCCGTTCGTGGCCCCGGCCAACCCGCCCATCCTGCTCGCCGCCGTCGCGGCGCAGACCGAACGGCTGCTGCTGTCCACGGCCACGACGCTCATCACCACGACCGACCCGGTGCGCATCGCCGAGGACTACGCCTACCTGCAGCACCTGACCGACGGGCGGGTGGACCTGACGATGGGCCGCGGCAACACGGGCCCGGTCTACCCGTGGTTCGGCAAGGACATCCGCCAGGGCATCCCCCTGGCGGTCGAGAACTACAACCTGCTCCACCGGCTGTGGCGGGAGGACGTGGTCGACTGGCAGGGGAAGTTCCGCTCTGCTCTGCAGGGCTTCACCTCGACCCCGCGCCCGCTCGACGACGTGGCTCCCTTCGTGTGGCACGGGTCGATCCGCTCGCCCGAGATCCCGGAGCAGGCCGCCTACTACGGTGACGGGTTCTTCCACAACAACATCTTCTGGCCCGCCGAGCACACCCGGCGGATGGTCGACTTCTACCGGCAGCGCTACGAGCACTACGGCCACGGGTCCTACGACCAGGCGATCGTGGGGCTGGGCGGGCAGGTGTTCATGCGGCGGAACTCCCAGGACGCGGTGCGGGAGTTCCGGCCCTACTTCGACAACGCCCCGGTCTACGGCCACGGCCCCTCCCTGGAGGACTTCACGGCCCAGACCCCGCTGACCGTCGGCACCCCGGAGCAGGTGGTCGAGAAGACCCTCGCCTTCCGGGACTACGCCGGCGACTACCAGCGCCAGCTGTTCCTAATCGACCACGCGGGCCTGCCCCTGAAGACCGTCCTGGAGCAGATCGACCTGCTGGGCGAGGAGGTCGTGCCGGTGCTGCGCCGGGAGTTCGCCGCGCTCAAGCCCGCCCACGTGCCGGAGGCGCCGACCCACGCCTCGCTGGTGGCCCGCCACCGCGCCGGCCAGGACCCGGTGCCCGGGGGTGCCGCGGACTCGCCCGCCGGGCGGGCCCGTGCCGAGCAGGAGAGCCGCGCAGGCCAGGGAAGCCGCACCGGGCAGGAAAGCCGCACCGAGCAGGAGGCCCGCCGATGAGCACGCACACGCCCTCCCGGACGGCCTCGGCCCCCGGGGCTGCCCGCCCGGTCCGTCTGGTCGTGGTGTCGGCCGGGATGTCCGACGCCTCCTCGACCCGGCTGCTGGCCGACCGGCTCACCGAGGCGACCCGCGACGCCCTGGGTCCGGCCCCGGTACGGATCACCCGCGTGGACCTGCGCCCGCTGGCCCACGCCATCACCGACCACCTGCTGACCGGCTTCCCCGCCCCGGCCTTGCAGGAGGCGCTCGAGGCGGTCTCCGGCGCGGACGCCCTGATCGCGGCGACCCCGACCTTCAAGGCCTCCTACGCCGGGCTGTTCAAGTCCTTCTTCGACCTCGTCGAGGAGGACGCGCTGGAGGACCTGCCGGTGCTCGTGGCCGCCACCGGGGGCACCGCACGGCACTCGTTGATGCTCGACACCGCCCTGCGCCCCCTCTTCGCCCACCTCAAGGCGTTCGTACTGCCCGTGGGGGTCTACGCGGCCACCGAGGACTGGGCCGGGGAGGAGCTCCAGGCGCGCATCCGGCGCGCCGGCGCGCACCTGGCGTCACAGCTCGCACCCGGCCGCGCCCCGGAAGTTCCGGCCGCCGGGGAGGCGCCGGCCGGGGCGTCGGGCCGGCCGGGGGGCGACGGGTTCGCCGACGTCCCGGACTTCGCCGACCTGCTCGCCCGGACCGGGCAGTGAGCGGTCCGGCAGTGAGCGGCCCGGCAGTGAGCGGCCGGGGCACGGGCGAGCACCCGTGGGACGTGTGGCAGCTGTTCTTCGAGACCTCCGCCCGGCTGACCACCGAGCTGGAGACCCGGCTGAAGGAGCACGGCTGCTCGCTGATGGACTACCAGGTGCTCCTGCTGCTGCGCAACGCGGCCCACCACCGCCTCCGGATGGGAGAGCTCGCCCAGCGGATGGTCTTCTCCCCGAGCCGGCTCAGCTACCAGATCGGAGTGCTGGAGAAGCGCGGGTGGGTCCGGCGCCGGCCGTGCCCGCAGGACAGGCGCGGGCTGGAGGCCGAGCTCACCGGCGAGGGGCTGGCCGCCTTCCGCCGCCTCCGGCCCGCCCACGCCCGCGACGTCGAGGAACTGTTCTTCGACGCCCTGGAGGGCGACGACGCGCAGCGGCTGCACGCCATCATGGAGCGCCTCGCGCGGACGGTGCACCCCTCCTGAGGCCGTCCGCCTCGATCAGTCCTCGGGGAGGTCGGCGAAGGCCTGCTTCATGTCGCGGTACCAGCCCAGCGACTGCTTCGGGTGCCGCCAGCGGCCCTTCATGGCGTCGCGCGCCTCCTGGTGGTCGGCGTCCCCGCCCCGCACCGCTTCCTTGAGGTGGCGGTCCTGGGCGGTGATGACGTCGTCGGCCGTCTCGCCGCGGTGCGCGAGGTCGCAGGGCCCTCCCAGCTGGCGGCAGGTCATGGTCTTCATCGTCGGTTCCCTCTCTCTGATCCGGTGGTCCGGTTCGTGTGCTGGTGTTCGACTGTCCGACGATCGGCGCGCGGGGGATGTGACCGGCGCCGGGATCAGGCCCGTGGGCGCTGCCCGTCGCGCCGGACCACCTGCGCCAGCACCTCGGGTGCGGCACGGAAGGTGATGTGGGCGACGAGGCCGTCGACGACGGTGATGTCGAAGAGGACCCGGGCCCGGCCGCGGTGGAACCACGCCGCAGCGGGGCGGCTGCCGACGAACACCGGAAGCGCGGCGTGGGCGCTGCCGTCGAAGAACGCCGCCACCTCCTCCCGGCCGTCGATCCGCTGGGGGGTCCCGGCCAGGATCGCGGCGTCGTCGGCCGTCACGGTAACGCCCGGCGCCAGGAGGCGCACCAGGCGCTGGAGGTCGCCCTGCCGGGCAGCGGCCATGAAGGCGTCGACGACCTCCCCGTCGGCCGCCCGCCCCTCGGGGGCGGACCGGCCGACCTCGGCCCGGGCGCGGGAGGCCAGCTTGCGCGCGGCCGCCGGCGTGGTGTCCAGGACGGCGGCGATCGTGGAGAACTCGACCCCGAAGCTTTCGTGCAGGACGAACGCGACCCGCTGCTGCGGCGAGAGCCGGTCGAGCACCAGCTGGAGGGCGACGCCGACGGCATCGGCGAGCACGACCTCGTCGGCCGGGTCCGGGGCGGTGTCCGGCGGCCCGATCTCGGGGGCGGGGACCGGGGTCCGCGCCTTCAGCCGGTCCAGGCACAGACGAGTGGTCACCGTGGTCAGCCAGGCGGGCGGGTTCTCGATCTCGGCCTCCGTCCGGTGCAGCCGGAGCCAGGCCTGCTGCACCACGTCCTCGGCCTCGGCGTGGTCGGCCAGCACGCCGGCCGCGAGGCGCAGCAGACGCGGTCGCTCCGCCTCGAAGATCTTCGTGCGCTCCACCGTGCTCACCGTGCCATTCTCCACCGTTCGCCCTGTGCGCTGCGCCGTGGGGCCGCTGCGCCCGCGGCGCCGGCGGTCAGCGGCTGCGCCGGACGGTGCGCACGCCGTACAGCACGGCGGCGAGGACCAGCAGGACGCCCAGCCCCTGCAGGCCGGGGGAGTCGTCGGCCTCTCCGTGGACGATGCCGGCGGCACCGATCACCAGGCCGAGGACGACGAGCAGGACGGGGAGGACGTGTTTCACGGGTTTCCTCTCACAGGCTTCCGTTCACGGGAGTGGGGCGGCGGGGCAGGTCAGTCCTCGACCCACTCGAGCAGATCCCCGGGCTGGCACTCGAGCACCCGGCACATGGCGTCCAGGGTCGCGAAGCGCACCGCCTTGGCCCGGCCGTTCTTCAGCACGGCGACATTGGCGGGGGTGAGCCCGACCCGTTCGGCGAACTCGCCGACGCTCATCTTGCGCTTGGCCAGCTCGACGTCGAGGCGCACGACGATCGGCATCAGATCACCGCTTCCATGTCGGTGCGCAGGGCCGTGGCCTGGCGCAGCAGCGCCCGCATCACCACCATGAGCAGCCCCAGCACGGTGACCCCGGTCAGCATCAGGAACAGCAGCAGCGGCAGCCCGGGGTCGCCGGCGTTGAAGCCGACGAACAGGAACACGCCCAGCAGCACCGCCCACGCCGCGGCCACGGCCCACACGATCGCGTCCACCCACACCAGGGACGCCGGGCTGAAGATGCGGTCCTTCTTGACCAGGGTGAGCAGCTTCCAGGTGCACACGATCACCACCTGCGCGCACAGCACCCAGAACACCGTCACGGCGGTCGCCGGCCACCTCAGGTAGGCCATCTCGGGGTTCTCCTGGGCCATGTGCGCGAACTGCCCGGGCAGGGACATGACCTGGAACAGCACCAGGATCCCGAAGAGCAGCGCGAGGAAGACGCGGAGGGCGGCGACCGCCCGGTGTTCACGAATCATGCATCGAGTGTCGCTCGGTATCTATCGAATGTCAATAGGCGGGCGTGGGTGTGGCCCCGCCGGTGGACATCACCAGGTGACGGGGAGCTCGTGCAGGCCGTAGATGTCGGCGTCGTTCTTGAAGGGCAGCTCGTCGACGGGCACGGTGCACCGGAGGTGGGGGATGCGCCGGAACAGGGTGTCGAGGACGATCTGCAGCTCCAGGCGGGCGAGGTGCTGGCCCAGGCACTGGTGCGGGCCGTAGCCGAAGGCGAGGTGGTGGCGTCCGCCGCGGTCGATGTCGAAGGAGCCCGGGTCGGTGAACACCTCCGGATCGCGGTCGGCGGTGTTGGACAGGCCGAGAACGCCGTCCCCGGCGCGGACGAGCACCCCGCCGATCTCCACGTCCTCCAGGGCCACGCGCGAGGTGCCCAGCTCGGCGATCGTGAACCAGCGCAGCAGCTCCTCCACGGCGTCCGGGGTCCTGCTGGGATCCCGGCGGATCACGGCCAGGTCCTCGGGGTGGTCGAGCAGCGCCAGGACGCCCAGGGAGATCATGTTCGCGGTGGTCTCGTGGCCGGCCACCAGCAGCAGGAAGGCCAGGCTGACCAGCGCCTCGTGGTCGACCGGGCCCTGCTCCTGCTGCCTGCGGACCTGGCGGCCCAGCAGATCGTCGGTGGGCTCCTGCTCCTTCGCGGCGATCAGCCGGTCGAGGTAGGACAGCAGTTCGCCCAGTGCCTGCTGGATCTGCTGCACGGAGACGCCGCGGGAGAGCAGCGTGGCCGAGCGGCTCTGGAAGAAGTCGTGCTCGGCGTATGGCACGCCGAGCAGTTCGCAGGTCACCAGCGAGGGCACCGGCAGGGACAGCGCCGGCACCAGGTCCACCGGGCGGGGCCCGGCCAGCAGGGCATCGACGCGTTCGTCCACGATCTGCTGGATGCGCGGGTGCAGGGCGGTGATCCGCTTGAGCGTGAACTCTCCCATGACGGCCCGGCGGGCGGGGCCGTGCTCGGGCGGGTCCATGCCGAGCAGGCTCAGGGAGACCGGGATCGGGTCGTGCGTGAACGCCGGGAACCCGGGGCGGTTGCGGTCGGAGCTGAACCGCGGATCGGTCAGCATGGCCCGGATGTCCTCGTGGCGGGTCAGCGCCCACACGGTCATCCCGGAGGGCAGCCTGACCCGGGCGACGGGTTGCTCGTCGCGCAGCCGCAGGTGCTCGGGCGGTGGGGCGTAGGGGCACTGCCGGGTGAGCGGCAGGGCGACGGGTTCGGTGGAGGTCATGGTGCACCCCGTCCTGGTGGCCGTACCACGTGACGTCTTCCGTGGTGTTCCACGCTACAGAGCTGCCGGAAACCCGTCCATATGCGTCATGACCAGGGGCGACGGGAGTCCGGGGGAGCGGCGGCCCGGGGGCCGCTGGTACGTTCGGCACCAGAGGGCACCAAAGGGCATCAGGCGGCACCGGACGATCCACGGGACGGGGACGTCCGGGTCCGGCCGGACGAGGAGGCGGACATGCGGGTCAGCGTGGACCGGACCAGATGCGCCGGCTCCGGGCAGTGCTCCGCCCTGGCGCCGGCGGTCTTCGACCAGCAGGAGGACGACGGCGTGGTCCTCCTGCTCGACGCCGAACCGCCCGAGGCGCTGCACAGCGCCGTCCGCGAGGCCGCCCTGGCCTGTCCGGTCGCCGCAATCCTGCTCGACCCCTGACGGGCCGGGGTCCCTCGGCGGTGCCGGCTCCCGCGCGAGGGGGTGGTACCGCACGAGGGCCGGCCCCGGCGGGCACCGTCCGGCTCCGGGCCGCGTCACCGCGGCGTGCGCACCGGGTCAGCTCTCCCCGCGCCGGATGAGCCGGCCGCGCGGCGTCTCGAAGTCCACGGGCACCCCGCGCAGATAGGTTCGGCGCACCTTCCCGGACAGCGCCTTGCCCTGGTACGGGGTGATCGGGTTCCTGTGGTGCAGTCGTCCGGCGTCGACCACGAACGCGTCGTCGGGGGCGAAGACCACCAGGTCCGCGTCGTAGCCGAGAGCCAGCTTCCCCTTGGACCGCAGGCCGGCCCGCTGGGCGGGTCGCGTGGACATCCACTCCACCACGCGTCCCAGGTCGATCCCGCGGCGGCGTGCCTCGGTCCAGATCAGGGACAGCCCCAGCTGCAGGGAGGAGACCCCGCCCCAAGCCACGCCGAAGTCGCCGTTGTCCAGGTCCTTGAGGTCCAGGGTCGAGGGGGAGTGGTCGGAGACGATGAAGTCGATGGTCCCGTCGACCAGCCCCTCCCACAGCAGCTCGCGGTTGCCGACCTCCCGCACGGGCGGGCAGCACTTGAACGCGGTGGCGCCGTTGGGCACCTCCTCGGCCAGCAGGGTCAGGTAGTGCGGGCAGGTCTCCACCGTGATGTCCAGGCCGTCCCGCTTGGCGGTGGCCAGCATGGGCAGCGCGTCCGAGGAGGACAGGTGCAGGATGTGCGAGCGCGCCCCGGTCCACCGGGTGCGCTCGATGACCTCGGCGATCGCCAGGTTCTCGGCGCCGCGGGGACGGGACCTCAGGAAGTTCTCGTAGACGTCGCCCTCGGGGTGGGGGGCGCGGTCGATGGCGCGGGAGTCCTCGGCGTGCACGATCATCAGGGAGTCGAAGGTCTTGATCTCGGCGAGGTCCTCCTCCATCTCGTCGGCCTCGAGGTGCGGGAACTCGTCCACCCCCGAGTGCAGCAGGAAGCACTTGAAGCCGAAGACGCCGTCGTCGTGCAGCTCGCGCAGGTCCGGGGTGTTGCCGGGGATCGCCCCGCCCCAGAAGCCGACGTCCACGAAGACGTTGTCCTGGGCGAAGAGCCGCTTGTACTCCAGCGCCGGCACGTTCACCGTGGCGGGGATCGAGTTGAGCGGCATGTCCAGGACCGTGGTCACCCCGCCGGCCGCGGCGGCCCGGGTCGCGGAGGCGAAGCCCTCCCACTCGGTGCGGCCGGGCTCGTTGATGTGGACGTGGGTGTCCACCAGTCCCGGCAGCAGCCTCTCGTCGTCGGCCAGCTCCAGGACCTCCCGGCTGCGCAGGCCGGCGCCGAGGGGCTCGACGGCCACGATCCGGCCGCCGCGCACGCCGACCTCCCGGGGGGCGAAGTGGTCCCCGCACGAGACGTTCCTCCCGCGCACCACGAGGTCGAACTCCCGGTGGTCGCGGGCGTTGGTTCCCTGCTCGTCCGCTCCCGTGCGCGGGGCGTCGCCGGTGTCGTCGGGCAGCCCGTGCTCGCGGCGGTGGTCGGCGATCAGACGGCGGATGCGCTCGGGGTCGTTGACGTTCTCGCTGACCTCGAGCTTGTGGGCCTGTTCGGCCTCGAAGGCGTGCTGCGCGGCGGCGGGCTTGGTGGCCGCACGCGCGGAGTCCTCCTGGGCGATCACCGCGGGGTCCTCGGGCAGCCGCTGCGGGCGCCCCGTGGCATCTGCGGCGTCGTCCCCGCCCTCGACGGGCGGCTGCCGGGGCGGCGTCTTCTCGGTCATCGAGGTTCCTTCGGGTCGTCGGCGTCCGCACCGTCCGCCGGATCGGTGAGGTCGGGCTGGGGCCCGGCGAGCAGGTCGGGGAGGTCGTCGGCCAGGCGGGCGCCCACCTGCTCGAGCAGCCGCCGGGCCTCCCGCATGCACGTGCGGGGGTCCGGCTCGAAATCGGTCAGAGCATAGGTCCGCCGGAAGCCGGCCTCGTGCAGCACGCGCGGCTCCAGGGTGGTCCGCCCGCAGACCGCGACCGCGGGCACGCCCGCGGAGCGGGCCGTCTCCAGCACGCCCAGCGGCGTCTTGCCGCCGAGGGACTGCTCGTCCAGGCTGCCCTCGCCGGTGACCACGAGGTCCGCGCCGGCGAGCCGGTCCGCGAGGCCGACGAACTCGAGCACCACCGCGACGCCGGGGCGGCGCCGGGCGCCGAGCACGGCGAGGGCCGCGAAGCCCACGCCGCCGGCGGCACCGGCCCCGGGCGCCTCGGCGGCGCGTGCCGCGCCGTCCCCGAGGGCGTCGGCGAGCCGGTCCCGCAGGACCGTCAGGGCGGCGTCGAGCGCCCGCACCTGATCCGGGTCCGCGCCCTTCTGCGGGCCGAAGACCGCGGCGGCGCCGCGCTCGCCCAGCAGCGGGTGGTCGACGTCGGCGGCCAGGACGAACTCGGTGCCCGCCAGGCGCGGGTCGAGGTCGGTGAGGTCCACGCGGGACAGGCCGGCCAGGGCGGCCCCGCCCCGGCCCAGCTCCTCGCCCGCGGCGTCCAGCAGCCGGGCGCCCAGGGCCTGCAGCAGCCCGGCCCCGCCGTCGGTGCAGGCGCTGCCCCCGACGCCGAGGACCACGCGCTCGGCCCCGGCGTCGAGGGCGGCGCGGACCAGTTCGCCGGTGCCGCGGCTCGTCGCGCCGCCGGCGTCGAGGACGGGCTGCCCGGTCTCGTCCACGGGCAGGGCGGCGAGCCCCGAGGCGAGGGCCATCTCGACCACCGCGGTGCGGTCCCGCAGGGCGAACTCCGCCTCGACGGGCTCGCCGACCGGACCGGTGACGGTGACGGGCGACGGGGCGAACCCGGCGCCGAGGGCGGCCTCGAGGGTGCCCTCCCCGCCGTCGGCCACGGGCAGGCGGACGACCTCTGCGGTGGGGTCCACCGAGTGGATCCCCTCCTCGAGGGCCGCAGCCACGTCGGGGGCCTCGAGGGAGCCCTTGAACTTGTCCGGGGCGACGACGATGCGCACGTCCGTCCTCCTGTCTGGTCGGTGCCGGCGCGGTGCCGGCGGGTCAGTCGAGCAGGGCGATCGCGGTGGGGGCGTCCTCGCCGCGCTCGGCCAGCTGCTCGAACTCCACCACATTGTCGATCTCCGTGCCCATGGAGATGTTGGTGACCTTCTCCAGGATGACCTCCACGACCACCGGGACCCGGAACCGCTCCATCAGCTCGTGGGCCTCGGCGAAGGACTCCTGCAGCCTCTCCGGGTCGGTCACCCGCACGGCCTTGCAGCCGAGGCCCTCGGCCACCTTCACGTGATCCACACCGTAACCCTCCGTCTCCGGGGAATTGACGTTCTCGAACGCCAGCGACACGTTCTGCTCCATCTCGAACCCGCGCTGGGACTGGCGGATCAGGCCCAGGTAGGAGTTGTTCACGACCACGTGCAGATAGGGCAGGTTGAACTGGGCGCCCACGGCCAGCTCTTCGATCATGAACTGGAAGTCGTAGTCCCCCGAGAGGGCCACCACGGTCCGCTCCGGCTGGGCGCGCACCACGCCGAGGGCCGCGGGGGCGGTCCAGCCCAGGGGCCCGGCCTGGCCGGCGTTGATCCACCGGCGCGGGCCGTACACGTGCAGCAGCTGCCCGCCGGCGATCTGGGAGAGCCCGATCGTGGAGACGTAGGTGACGTCCTTGCCGAAGGCGGAGTTCATCTCCTCGTACACGCGTTGCGGCTTGATCGGCACCTGCGTGAAGTGCGTCTTGCGGTGCATGGAGCCCTTGCGCCGGGCGCAGTCCAGCACCCACCGGCCCCGGTCCGGGACGGCGCCGCGATCCTTGCGCTCGCGGGCCGCCTCGAGCAGGACGTCCAGGGCGGCGCCCGCGTCGGAGACGATGCCCAGGTCCGGGGCGAAGACGCGCCCGATCTGGGTCGGCTCGATGTCGACGTGCACGAACGTGCGGCCGGCGGTGTAGACGTCCAGGCTGCCGGTGTGCCGGTTGGCCCACCGGTTGCCGATGCCCAGCACGAAGTCCGACTCCAGGAACGTCGCGTTGCCGTAGCGGTGGGAGGTCTGCAGGCCGACCATGCCCGCCATCAGCGGGTGGTCGTCGGGGATGGCGCCCCAGCCCATCAGCGTGGGGATCACGGGGACGTCGAGCAGCTCGGCCAGCTCCACCAGCCGCTCCGAGGCGTCGGCGTTGATGATCCCGCCGCCGGCCACGATCAGCGGACGCTGCGCGGCGAACATCAGGTCCAGGGCCTTCTCGGCCTGGATCCGGGTGGCCGCCGGGCGCTCGGGGCGCATCGGCTCGTAGGCCTCGATGTCGAACTCGATCTCGGCCAGCTGGACGTCCAGCGGCAGGTCCAGCAGGACCGGTCCGGGGCGGCCGGAGCGCATGAGGTGGAAGGCCTTCTGGAACGCCCCGGGGACCTGGCCGGGCTCCAGCACGGTCATCGCCATCTTGGTCACCGGCGCCGCGATGGCGGCGATGTCCACGGCCTGGAAGTCCTCCTTGTGCAGCTTCGCCACGGGGGCCTGGCCGGTGATGCACAGGATCGGCACGGAGTCCGCCCAGGCGGCGTAGAGGCCGGTGACCATGTCGGTGCCGGCGGGGCCGGAGGTGCCCACGCAGACCCCGATGTTGCCCGGGGCCGCCCGGGTGTAGCCGTCGGCCATGTGCGAGGCGCCCTCGACGTGCCGGGCGAGGGTGTGGCGGATGCCCCCGTGGGCGCGCATCGCCGAGTAGAACGGGTTGATGGCGGCGCCGGGCAGCCCGAAGGCCTCGGTGGCGCCCTCCTTCTCGAGGATGGCGACGACGGCGTCGACCGTGCGCATTCTGGCCATGGTGAACTCCTTGGAAGCAGGACCCGGGGTCGGGTCGGGAAGCGGTGGGGTGGGTGGGTCAGCGGCCGGAGCGGCCGGAGAGCTCCTCGGTGAGCTTGAACAGCCCGGAGTGGTCCAGGCCGCCGTCGCCGCGGGCCACCGTGGCGGCCACGAGCTGGGCGACGAGCGCGCCCAGCGGGACGGTGACCCCGGCCTCGCGGGCGGCGGCGGTCACGATGCCCATGTCCTTGTGGTGCAGCTGGAGCCGGAAGCCGGGGTCGAAGTTGCGCTCCAGCATCTTCCGGCCCTTCTGGTCCAGGACCTTGGAGCCGGCCAGGCCGCCGCCAAGGACCGTCAGCGCGGCGTCCGTGTCCACCCCGTAGGCCTCGAGGAAGACGACGGCCTCCGCGAGGAGCTGGATGTTGCCGGCCACGATGAGCTGGTTGGCGGCCTTGACGGTCTGCCCGGAGCCGGCGGGACCCACGTGGACGACGGTCTTCCCGACGGCCTCGAGGACCGGCCGGGCGGCCTCGAAGTCCGCGGCCTCGCCCCCGACCATGATCGACAGCGCGGCGTCGATCGCTCCCTGCTCGCCGCCGGAGACGGGGGCGTCCAGCGGGCGCAGGCCCGCGCGGGCGGCCTCCTCCGAGAGCCGGGCGGCCACGTCCGGGCGGATGGAGCTCGCGTCGATCCAGATCGCGCCCTGCTTCGCGTGGGCGAGGACACCGTCCTCGCCGGTGACGACCTCCTCCACGTCGGGGGAGTCCGGGACCATGGTGATCACGACGTCGGCCTCCCGCACGGCCTCGGCCACGCTGGCGGCGCCCCGGCCGCCGGCCTCGACGAGCTGGTCGACCTTGTCCGGGGAGCGGTTGAAGCCGACCACGTCGAAGCCCGCGGAGACGAGGTTGCGGGCCATGGGCAGGCCCATGATGCCGAGGCCGATGACGGTGACGCTGCGGATGGCGGCGGGGGTGTTCGCGGTGCTGGTCATGGTGTGCTCCTCGAGGTGCTGGTGGTGTCGGAGAGGACGGGGCTCAGGCGCCGGTGCGGGTCGCGGACCGGGAGGAGAGCCACGCGAAGGGGTCCTCCTGGGAGGCCTTGTACTCCAGGCCCACGCGGCCGGTGTAGCCGAGCGCCCGGCTGCGGTCGATCCACCGCTGCAGCGGGAGCTCGCCGGTGCCGGGCTCGTGGCGGCCCGGCGCGTCGGCGATCTGGAGGTGCGCGAAGTCCGCCGCGTGCTGCTCGATGACCGCGGCGACGTCGTCGCCGTTGACGGCCAGGTGGTAGAAGTCGGCGAGCAGCCCGATGTTGTCCGCACCGGCCCGCCGGACCTCCGCGATGGTGTCCAGGGCGTCCTGGGCGGTCTTCAGCGGATAGGCGGGCGCGCCGGAAACCGGCTCCAGCAGCACCGTGCCGCCGATGCGCGCGACGCCCTGCGCGGCGGCCACGAGGTTCTGCACGGCCAGCGCGTCCTGGGCCTCGGGGGTGTGCTCGGGCTGCCGGTTGCCGTAGAGGGCGTTGAAGGCCGTGCAGCCGGTGCGCTCGCCGATGGCGGCGACCACGGCCACGTTCTCCGCGAACTCCGCCTCGCGGCCGATCCAGGACACGAGGCCGCGGTCCCCGCCGGGCATGTCGCCGGCGTTGAAGTTCAGCCCGCTCAGCTGCACGCCCGCGTCCTGGACCGCCGTCACGAAGGCGTCCACGTCGCGGTCCGCGGGGACCGAGGTCGCGAAGGGCCACCAGAACTCGACGGCGTCGAAGCCGGCCGCCCGGGCCGCCGCAGGGCGCTCGAGCAGGGGCAGGTCGGTGAGCAGGATGGAGCAGTTCACGGTGTACGACATCGTTTCCTCCTGGGCCGGGAGCAACGCGCTGCAGGCGTCTTTCGTATTGCGGAATTTCGTTTTCTTTGTACGAAAAGACTACGACGGGATGTGATCCAGGTCAATGTGCTGCTGAAAACTAATTTTCATAATGCGGAATATTGGGACATCGTGCGGGCGGTGCCGCACGTGGAAGGACCCCGCACCACCACGGCGAGGAGGCGGTGCGGGGTCCGGTCGGGAGGCGCCGGCCCGTGGGTCAGCGCAGTTTCATCTGCCGGTTGACGTCCTTGTAGAGCAGGTACCGGAAGCGGCCCGGGCCGCCGGCGTAGCACGCCTGCGGGCAGAAGGCCCGCAGCCACATGAAGTCGCCGGCCTCCACCTCCACCCAGTCCTGGTTGAGCCGGTAGACGGCCTTGCCCTCGAGGACGTAGAGGCCGTGCTCCATCACGTGGGTCTCCGCGAACGGGATCACCGCGCCGGGCTCGAAGGTCACGATCGTCACGTGCATGTCGTACCGGACGTCGTCGGGGTCCACGAAGCGGGTGGTCGCCCACCTGCCGTCGGTGCCCGGCATGGGGGTGGGCGCGACCTCCTGGTCGGAGGTGACGAACGGCTCGGGGACCTCGACGCCCTGGACGTACTCGTAGGCCTTGCGGATCCAGTGGAAGCGGGCGGGCTCGTCGCCGGTGCCGCGCACGGTCCACTCGCACTCCGGCGGGAGGAACGCGTAGCCGCCCGGGGTCAGCTCGTGCTCCTCGCCCTCCACGGTCAGGGTGAGGGTGCCCTCCATGAGGAACAGGACGCCTTCGACGCCGGACTCCGTCTCGGGGCGGTCGCTGCCGCCGCCGGGGGCGACCTCCATGATGTACTGCGAGAAGGTCTCCGCGAACCCGGACAGGGGCCGGGCGAGGACCCAGACCCTGGTGTCGTCCCAGAAGGGGAGCCGGCTGGTCACGATGTCGCGCATGGTCCCCCGCGGGATCACCGCGTAGGCCTCCGTGAACATCGCCCGGTCGGTGAGCAGCTGGGTCTGGTCCGGGTGCCCGCCGTGCGGGGCGTGGTAGGTGCGGTCGGTCATGTCAGATGCCTCCTGGGGTGGGGGTGGCCGCGGCCGGCCGGGGGTGGGCGAGAGCGGCCAGGTCCTGGGCGTCCAGCCCTGCCTCCGAGGCCAGCTCTCCCGCGCCGATCGCCCCGCACAGCAGGCCGCGGTGGACGAACCGGGCGAGGGCCCGGGCGGTCGCGGGCTCGTCGGCGACGTCCGCGGCCTCGATGCCGGGCACCGAGCGGCTGCGGTACACCTGCAGCCGGTGCGCGGACGCGCCGAACGAGCGCCGGTAGAACGCGTAGTTCGTCAGGAAGCGGGTCGGCAGCTGGTGGGCGTGCAGGTCCCAGCCCTGGTAGAGGGCCCGCTCCAGGGAGCGGCGGACCAGGCGCGCGTGCAGCGCCCAGGCCTCGCGCCGCTGGGCGGGATCGCCCACGGGCAGCCGGTTGGTGGACCCGTCCGAGAGCCGCACCCCGGTGCCGGCCACGGCGACCTGCATGACCTGCTTCGCGTGGTCGGCCACCGGATGCTCCATCGACTGGAACTCCGCGGCCACGCCGAGGGAGGCGGAGTAGTCGTAGGTGCCGTAGTGCAGGGCCGTGACCCGGCCCTCGGCGACGCGCAGCATCGCCGGGATGGGGCACGTGCCGTCGAGCCCCAGGATCATCGGGGCCGTCTCCATCTGGATCTCGAAGCGCAGCCGGCCGTGGGCCAGGCCGAGGACGCTCTCCAGCGCGCGGCAGGCCTCGGTCATCACCTCGACCTGCTCCGCGGTGGAGACCTTCGGCAGGGTCAGCACCAGGCCGGCCGGCAGCCCGTCCGCCGCCGCTCCGGCCTCCGCCAGACCGCCCTCGCGCACGAGGGCGGTCACGAACAGGTCCAGGGAGCGCAGCCCGCGCGCGCGGGTCCCGGCCTCCAGGCACTTGAAGCGGATCCCGGCGAAGGCCGGCTGCGGCGAGTCCCCGCGGTGCCGGGCGAGCGCCATCGCGGCCACGGTGCGGGCGGCGCCGACGGCGGCCTCGTCCTCCTCGGCGTCGGGCCGCTCGCCGTAGCCGTCCTCGAGGTCCAGGCGCAGGTCCTCGATCGGCTCCTCCCGCAGCTTGCGCCCGGTGCGGGTCACGACCTCCTCGCGCAGGTGCTCCTCCACCCCGGCCAGCTCGGCCAGGGCGGTGAGCCCGCCGGCCTCCGCGGCGGCGGCGAGCGCGGCCTCGCCCCACTCCCGGGCGGTGGCCGGGGTGACCAGGTCCGCGGGGACGTAGCAGGTGTGCAGCGGCTGCCGTGACCCGTCGTCGCCCGGGAAGCAGTGCTCCAGGGCCGCGTCGGTGCCCTCGAGCAGCTGGTCGGCGCGCCGGGCGAACGAGGCGGGCAGGCTCGTGCGCGCGGCGCTCACCGGCCCTCGATGAGGTCGTAGGCCGGCAGGGTCAGGAAGTCGACGTACTCCTCGCCCAGGACGAGGTCGGCGATAAGCCGGGCGGCGGGCTCGAAGTGGCGCTCGAAGAGCTCCGGGGCGACCTCCCCGCGCAGCACCTCCTTCTGCTGCTCGAGCACCTCGGCGACCAGCTCCCGGCTCGCGGTGCTCCCGGTGTCCTCGTAGACCACGCCGTTGCGGATCTGCTGCCAGACCTGGGAGCGGGAGATCTCGGCGGTCGCGGCGTCCTCCATGAGGTTGTGGATGGCCACCGCCCCGTTGCCGGACAGCCACACGGCGGTGTACCGGATCGCCACGTAGAGGTTGGCGGCCAGCTCCTGCTGCGTGCTGGTGCGGCCGGCGCTGGGGACGTCGAGCAGCTGCTCTGGGCCGACCTGCACCTCCTCGCGGAGCCGGTCGACCTGGTTGGGCCGCTCGCCCAGGACGTCGTCGAAGACCTCCCTGCAGGTCGGCACGAGGTCGGGGTGGGCCACCCACGACCCGTCGAAGCCGTCCTGGGCCTCCCGGGTCTTGTCGGCGCGCACCTTGGCGAAGGCGGCCTCCGTGGCCTCCGGGTCGCGCCGGTTCGGGATGACCGCGGCCATCCCGCCCATCGCGAAGGCTCCGCGGCGGTGGCAGGTCTTCACGAGCAGCTCGGTGTAGGCGCGCATCAGCGGCGCGGTCATGGTGATCGTGGACCGGTCGGCGAGCACGAAGCGCTCGCCGGCGTCCCGGAAGTACTTGATGATGCTGAACAGGTAGTCCCAGCGCCCCGCATTGAGCCCGGAGGCGTGCTCGCGCAGCTCCCAGAGGATCTCCTCCATCTGGAACGCCGCCGGGATCGTCTCGATGAGCACGGTCGCACGGACGGTGCCGTGGTCGATGCCGAGGTACTCCTCGGCGAAGCTGAACACGTCGTTCCACAGCCGCGCCTCGAGGTGGGACTCCATCTTGGGCAGGTAGTAGTACGGGCCGTGGCCGTTGGCCAGCAACAGCTGTGCGGTGTGGAAGAAGTGCAGCCCGAAGTCCACGAGCGAGCCCGAGGCCGGCTGCCCGTCCACGGTGACGTTGTGCTCGGGCAGGTGCCAGCCGCGGGGGCGGGTGACGACCACGGCCAGCGGGGCGTCCTGGCGCAGGGCGTAGTGCTTGCCCTCCGGGGAGGTGAAGGACAGGGTGCCGCGGGCGGCGTCGCGCAGGTTGAGGATGCCGTCCACCTGGTTGTACCAGGTGGGGCTGGAGGCGTCCTCCAGGTCGGCCAGCCAGACCCTCGCCCCGGAGTTCAGGGCGTTGATCGCCATCTTGGCCGGCGAGGCGGGCCCGGTCATCTCCACCCGGCGGTCCTGCAGGGCCGGCGGCGCCGGGGCCACCGTCCACTCGCTCTCGCGGATCTCCCGGGTCTGCGGGAGGAAGTCCAGGGTGCCGCTCCCGGCCGCGGCGCGGCGGTGCTGCTCGCGCGCCCCGAGCAGCTCGGCGCGGCGGGGGCCGAAGCGGCGGTGCAGCTCGGCGACGAACCGGAGGGCGTCCTCGGTGAGGATCTCGCCGGCGCGCTCGAGGCCCTCCGGCAGGGTGTGCTCGACGGTGTTCGTGGTGGTCATGGGAGTGCCTCCTGGTGCGGGTGGGTCGGCGTGCGGGCGGGGGCGGGTCAGGCGTGCGCGGGCTCGGTGACCGGCTCGGCGACGGCGCCGACGGCCTCGGCGCTCGCGCGCACGGACGCGGCCACGGCCGGGGCGACCGCGGGGTCGAAGACGCTGGGGACGATGTAGCCGGCGTTGAGCTCGTCGTCACCCACGCAGTCGGCGATGGCGCGGGCGGCGGCCACCAGCATCTCGGTGGTGATGTCCGTGGCCCCGGCGTCGAGCAGACCGCGGAACAGCCCCGGGAAGGCCAGCACGTTGTTGATCTGGTTCGGGAAGTCCGAGCGGCCGGTGGCCACGACCTCGGCGTGCTCGGCGGCCGCCCCCGGATCGACCTCGGGATCGGGGTTCGCCATGGCGAAGACGACGGCGCGGTCGTTCATCGCGGCGATGTCGGCCTCGTCGAGGAGGTTCGGCGCCGAGACGCCGATGAAGACGTCCGCCCCGGCCATCGCCTCCTTGAGGCTGCCGGAGAAGCCCTGCTCGTTGGTGTGCTGGGCGATCCACTGCCGGTGCTGGTCCTGGTAGTCCTCGCCCCGGTGGATGGCGCCGTTGCGGGAGCAGGCGACGATGTCGCCGGCGCCGTTGGCGGTCAGCAGCTGGATGATGGCGTGGCCGGCCGCGCCCACCCCGGAGACGACGATCCGGACGTCCTCGATGCGCTTCTCCACCACCTTCAGGGCGTTGTACAGCGCGGCGAGGGCGACGATGGCGGTGCCGTGCTGGTCGTCGTGGAAGACGGGGATGTCGAGCTCCTCGCGCAGCCGCGCCTCGATCTCGAAGCAGCGGGGGGCCGCGATGTCCTCGAGGTTGACCCCGCCGTAGACGGGCGCCATCGCCTTGACGATCCGCACGATCTCGTCGGTGTCCTTCGTGTCGAGGCAGACCGGCCACGCGTCGACGTCGCCGAAGGCCTTGAAGAGGGCGGCCTTGCCCTCCATGACCGGCAGGGCCGCGGCCGGGCCGATGTCGCCGAGGCCGAGGACGGCGGTGCCGTCCGTGACCACGGCCACGGTGTTGCGCTTGATGGTCAGGCGCCGGGCGTCGGCCGGGTTCTCCGCGATCGCCGTGCACACCCGGGCGACACCGGGGGTGTAGGCGCGGGAGAGGTCGTCGCGGTTGCGCAGCGAGACGCGGGGCGTCACCTCGATCTTGCCGCCGAGGTGGATGAGGAACGTGCGGTCGCTGATCTTGCGGACCGCCACGCCCTCGATCGCCTCGAGGGCGTCCCGCACCTCGTCCCGGTGGGACGCGTCGGAGACGTTGCAGCTGACGTCGACCACCACGTGCTCGGCGTGGGACTCGACGACGTCGAGGGCGGTCACTGCCGCGCCCGCGGTGGCCGCCGCCGTGGCGAGCTCGCTGGTGACGGTCAGACCGGCAGGCGCCTGCACGCGCAGGATCATCGAATATCCGGGACTGGGCGTTGCCATGGTTCCTCCGTGGAAGCTCGGGATGAAGATTTCAGCCGCATTGCGGAATGAAAATTCCGTATTATGGATATTATGGGACACTGGCATTGATGGCAAGACTCGTCCGTGACTCCTGTCACGGTACGTCGCCCTGGAGGGTCGGGTGCGGCGGCGAGCTGTCCCACGACCGACGGAGGACCACGGAACCATGACCACACGACCTGCATCGGGCGGTGTCCAATCGGTGGAGCGGGTGTTCGAGCTCCTCGAGGTGATCACCGCCGCGGGCGGCGAGATGTCGCTGAGCGAGCTCTCCGCCGCCGTCAAGCTGCCGCTGCCCACGATCCACCGGCTGCTGCGCACCCTGGTTCCCTCCGGCTACGTCCGCCAGCTGCCCAACCGCAACTACGCGCTCGGGCCGCGGCTGATCCTGCTGGGGGAGGCCGCCGGGCGCCAGTTCGGCTCCGCGGCCCGGGGCCGGCTCGACGAGCTGGTGCGCGAGCTCGGCGAGTCGGCGAACATGGCCGTGCTCGACGGCCAGGAGGTCGTCTACATCGCCCAGGCGCAGTCCCAGCGCTCGATGCGGATGTTCACCGAGGTGGGCCGCCGCGCCGACACCCACGACACCGGCGTGGGCAAGGCCATGCTCGCGACGCTGCCCGACGACCGGGTCCGGGCCATCGTCACCGCCACCGGCATGGCGACGCCCACGCCCAAGAGCCTCGGCACCCTCGAGGAGCTCTTCGCCGACCTCGAGCGGATCCGGGAGCGCGGCTACGCGATCGACGACGAGGAGCAGGAGCTCGGCGTGCGCTGCTACGCGATGGCGGTGCCCGGCGCGCCGACCCCCACGGCGATCTCCGTCTCCGGGCCCGTGAGCCGGGTGGACGAGGACTTCGGCCGCCGGGCCGTGCCCGTCCTGCGCCGGGCCGCCGAGGCGATCGCCGCGGAGCTCATGCCCGTCAGGGCCTGAGCCGCGGCCCGGGCGCACCGGCCGCCGTGTGGCAGGATCCCTGCGGCGCCGGGGATCCCGGCGCCGCAGGAGGTGGTGGGTCGAAGTTGCGGTGTCAGTGCGCGGACGGCTCGCCGGGGCCGGCCGGGGACCGGCAGATCCTGGTGTCGACGATCTCGCCGGCGGCGGTGATGACGGGCACCTCGTTGCCGTCGCAGTCCACGAGCTTGCCGTCCCTGATGGTGTCGCCCTCCTGGAGGTGGTCCTGGAGGTGCTCGAGGCTTTCGTATCGGACGGCGCGCACCGGGGCCTGGGCGAAGACCGAGCCGGTGCCCCGCGGCGGATTGCCGGTGCGGATCTCGTTGAACAGGATGTTCAGCAGGATCGCCATCACGGCCGCCGAGCTGATCCCGGAGTGGAAGATGGTCTCGAACCAGGCCGGGAAGTTCGCATAGATCTCCGGCACGGCGATGGGCAGCATGCCGAAGCCGAGGGAGGTGGCCACGATGATCAGGTTGGCGCCGTTGCCGAAGTCCACCTTCGCCAGGGTCCGGATGCCGGAGGCGGCCACGCTGCCGAAGAGCACGATGCCGGCCCCGCCGAGCACGGGCGGCGGGACCGCCGCCACGACCCGGCCGAGGACGGGCAGCAGGCCGAGGGTCACGAGGATGAAACCGCCGGCCGTGACCACGAAGCGGCTCTTGACGCCGGTGATGGCCACGAGCCCCACGTTCTGGGCGAAGGCGCTCTGGGTGAAGCCGTTGAAGATCGGCGCCAGGGCCGAGGAGGCCATGTCCGCGCGCAGGCCGTCGGCGATGCGCTTCTTGCCGACCTTCGTGTCCACGATCTCGCCGACCGCGATGATGTCGGCGGTGGTCTCGGTGAGGGTCACGAGGATGACGATGAACATCGAGAGGATGGCCGCCACCTCGAACACGGGGGGACCGAAGGCCAGCGGCTGCGGAACGGCGAAGATGTCACCGCTGAGCACCTGGCTGAAGTCCGCCATGCCCAGCGCCGCCGCCGCGGCGGTGCCGAGCACCAGGCCGATGAGGATGGACAGCCGGGAGACGGCGGCGCTGCCCAGCTTGGAGAGCAGCATGATGATCAGCAGGGTCAGGCCGGCCAGCGCGAGGTTGCCGACCGAGCCGTACTCGGGAGCCTGCGCGTTGCCGCCCATGGCCCAGCGGGCGGCCACCGGGAACAGCGTGAGGCCGATGGAGGTGATCACCACGCCGGTGACGACCGGCGGGAAGAAGCGGATGATGCTCACGAAGAACGGCGTGATCAGGAATCCGATCACGGAGGCGGCGATGACGGCGCCGAAGACCGCCTGGATGCCGCCGCCGCCCTGGACGATGGCCGTCATGGTGGCCACGCCGGCGAAGGACGTGCCCTGCACGAGCGGCAGCTGCGAGCCGAAGAACCTGATGCCCCACGACTGCAGGACCGTGGCGAGGCCGCCCACGAAGAGCGAGGCCGCGATGAGCAGGCCCTGCTCCTGGGGCGTCATGCCGGCGACACCGCCGATGATGAGGGGCGGCGCGATGATGCCGCCGTACATGGTGAGCACGTGCTGCAGCCCGTAGCCCAGGCTGCCGCCCACGCCGAGGAACTCGTCCTCCGGGCGGGTGCGGGTGGTGGCGGGCGGCTCAGCGGTGCGTGACCTGGCCATGGTGTTCTCCTAGGGATCCTGGTGACGGGAGAGACCCGGTGCCGGCGTCGGGGCGGGACCGGGGCGGAGCGAGGAGGTGGAGAGGACCGCGGTGCGCGGTGGGCGCCGCAGGGGCGCCGGGCGTGCGGGCAGCGGGTGCGCCGCCCCAGCAGGGAGTGCGGGGTCCGTCGTCGTCGTGCTCGGACGGCGACGACGGGCCCCGTCCCCCGGCGCCGCGGTCGGCGGCGCCGGGGCGTGCGGGCTCAGCAGAAGCCGGCGATGCCCGTCCAGGCGGCCTCGTTCTCCGCGGCGCCCTTGCGCTGGATCGTGGCCTCGATGAGTCCGTAGGGGCGGTCGGCCGCCCAGTGGGTCTCCTTGTCGTTCTCGAGGCCGCAGAAGCCGAGGTCGTACACGAAGTGGTGCTTGTTCGGGCAGGAGAACTTGATCTCGTCGATCTCCGGGTGGGCCTCGATGACGGCCTTGCCCATCAGGTAGAGGGTCTCCTGGAGGGCCTTGGAGTAGTGGTCGGTGAACTTGGTGAGGATGATCCTCTTGACGTCCTCGTAGACGGCGTCGTAGTCCACGTCGGTGGTGCTGTAGCGCCACCGGGTGGCGATGTCGGTGGACATGATCCGGTCCTCGGTCTCGGGCAGCACCGTGTACTCGTCCTTCGGGTAGCCCGTGAAGCCGGACTGCGTGGACTTCAGGACGGTCAGGTCCTTGAACCCGGAGATCACCGTCCGCTCCTGGCCGTCGGCCACCACCACGGCGGTGCGCACCTCGTCCTTGTGCTGCACGAAGCAATGGTCGTGGTCGTCGATCCGCTGCCACGCGTGCTCCTGGGCCGCCCAGCGCCCGCCCGTGATCCACTCGAACTCACCGGTGAAGTGGTCGGCGAGCTTGAGCAGGAACTGCTCGGGGGAGTCGATGCCGTACTGCTGGGCGAAGGCGAACACGGTCTGCTTCTGCGTGTCCGTGGGCACGCAGTGGGCGTTGTCGCCGCGCGTGTGCACCTCCTCCAGGTCGCCGCGCAGCTGGGAGGTGACCACGAGGTCGCGGATCTCGTGGCGGTCGGTGTCGCGGTTGATGCGCACGACATGGTTCTCGGCCTTGCCGTACTGGTTCCTGCCCAGGACGACGGTGTCCGTGGCCTTGTCCGTGGCCTTGTCCGTGGCCTTGCCGGTGACGACGTCGGTCATGACGTTTCTCCTCGCGGTCTGGTGTCTGCTGATCGGGGCGGTCGAAGACGGGCGGGCCCGCCAACTCCTGGGTCAACTGCCCCGGTAGGTGGAAAAGGCGAACGGGCTCAGCAGGAGCGGCACGTGGTAGTGCCGCTCCTCGGCCTGCACCGTGAAGTTCACCGTCACGATCGGGTAGAACGTCGGCTGGTTCCTGCCGGCGAAGTACTGCCCGGTGGCGAAGGTGATCCGGTAGTCGCCGGATTCCAGGGTCTCTGGGCCCAGTTCGGGCACGCGGCCGTCGTCGTCGGTCCGGGCGGCCGCGATGGAGGTGCCGTCGGCGGCCTCGAGGGACACGGCGACGCCCTGGGCGGGGGTGCCGGTGACGGAGTCGAGGACGTGGGCGGTGACGTAGCTCATGGGGTGACGAGTCCTTCGAGTCGGAGGAGGGCGATCTGGCGCAGCTGGTCGGCGACCACGGCGCGCTCGGTCCCGGCGTCGTGCTGCAGGCGCTCGGAGAGCTGCTCCAGGATCTCCTCGGGGGTGCGCCCGGCGGCGCGGATGAGGAAGACCTGGCCGAACTTCTCCTCGTAGGCGCGGTTGCCCTCCCGCAGGCGCCGTTGCACCTCGGCGTCGGAGGGGTCCACGGCGGACTGCTCCGCCCGGGACAGGCCGGCCTCCGCGCTGTCGCCCTGCGGGCGCTCGCCGATCCGGGGATGGTGGGACAGCGCCCGGTCGATCTCCTCGTCACCGAACGGCTCCGCCGCGTCACGGGCCCTGCCGAGCAGGGCATCATGGTGCCAGTAGGGGCGGGCGTCGGCCACGGCCTCCAGCCAGCGCGGGATGTCGAGGGCCGGGCGGATCGCCTCGACGGCCTCGGACCGGGGGAGGGAGTTGAACTCGGTGAGATGCATCGGGTGCGCCGTCAGCCCTTCCTGTATTCCATAATGTGGAATAAAACTTTCATTGCTTCCAGTGAACTGGATCACAAGACCCAAGTCAATGGTTCCACGCTCCTGTTACCAAGTTTTTGCAGCAAGATGGCGGAGGTGGAACTTTCGTTTCACGCCGGGGCGGACGCGCCGGCAGGACGGTGAGGGAGCTCGGGATGGACGTGCAGGGCGTGGTGGACGGTGCCGGGGAGCCCGGCACGGCTGCGAGGGTGCTGGTGGTGACGGGGGCCGGGTCCGGGGTCGGTCGGGCGGTGGCGCGCAGCTTCCTTGCGGCAGGGTGGGCGGTCGTGCTGACCGGACGGCGGCGGGAGCCCCTGGAGGAGACCGCCGACGGTGCGCCCGGGGCCTGGGTCGTGCCGATGGACGTGGCCGACGCGCAGAGCGTGTCCGAGGCCTTCCGGGAGATCTCCCGTCTCGCGGGGCGGATCGACGTGCTGTTCAACAACGCCGGGACCTTCGGGCCGCGCGGGGAGGTGGACGAGATCGACCCCCTCGAGTGGCAGCGCACCCTGCAGGTGAACCTCACCGGGACCTATCTGTGCGCGGCCGAGGCCTTCCGGATCATGAAGCGGCAGCGCCCCGGCGGCGGGCGGATCATCAACAACGGCTCGATCTCCGCCCACGCCCCCCGGCCGCTGTCCGCGGCCTACGCCGCGAGCAAGCACGCCGTCACCGGCCTGACCAAGTCCCTGGACCTGGACGGCCGTCCGTACGGGATCACCTGTGGGCAGATCGACATCGGCAACGCGGCCACGGAGCTGCTCGCGGGGCTGGGGACGGACGGCGGCGCCCTGCAGGCCGACGGCTCGCTCCGCCCGGAGCCCAGCTTTCCCGTGGAGGAGGTGGGGCGCGCGGTGCTGATGATGGCCGAGCTCCCCGCCGCCGCCACGGTGAACTCGCTCGTGCTCACCGCCTCCGGGATGCCGTTCGCCGGGCGGGGCTGAACGGCAGGACCCCCGCGCCCCGACGCGTCGCGGCGCGGGTGCGGGGGTCCCCGGGGCCGGGCGCCGGTCAGGCCGGAAGTCGCCGGCGCAGGTCCGCCACGTGGCCCTCAGCCTGGACGCCGTACTCCGCGGAACTGACGGTGCCGTCCTCCTGGATCACGAAGGTCGAGCGCAGGGGGCCGACCGTGCTCTGCCCGTTGACGGTCTTCTCGCCCCAGGCGCCCCACGCCTGCGCGGTGGCCGAGTCCGGGTCGGAGAGCAGGCGGTACGGGATGCCGTACTCCTGTGCGAAGCGCCCGAGCGTCTCGGTGTCGTCCCCCGAGATCCCCAGCACGGTGTAGCCGAGGCCCTCGAGGGAGGCGAGGTTGTCGCGGAAGTCGCACGCCTCGGACGTGCAGCCGGGGGTGAAGGCCTTCGGGTAGAAGTAGGCGATCACCTTCCGGCCCCGCAGCTCGGAGAGCCGCACCTCCTGGCCCTCGTGGTCGGTGAGCGTGAAGTCGGGGGCCTGCCGGCCGGTCCGGATCTGCGGTGCCATGGGTGCTCCTGAGGGCTGTGGTCGGTGTGGTGGTCGATGCGGTGCGCCGTGCTAGGGGCGCCGGACCGAGAGGCGGCCCACAGCGGCTCCGACACAGGCCGAGGACACCGCCAGCACCCACAGCGGGGTGGCGCGGACGGCGGGGTGCGGGGACAGGGCCAGATCGGGATCACAGTCCGTTCCGGTGTAGCTGAAGAAGGACGCGTGGGCGGCGAAGGCCGGGCTGGCGTTCATGAGGACTCCTTCGAGTTCGTATGACGGAATTGTGATTCCGTATCATGAAAGTTAGCGCTGCGGCAGGGTGGAGTCAAGGACGACGTGGTCGATGACACCGTGCGGGCCCCGCCGTCGCAGCCCGCCTCGGGCGGCTGCGCGGGCACGGGGAGCCCGCTCAGGCGCGGAAGGTCAGCTCGGTGCAGAGGTCGTCGCCGAGCGGGAAGCGGCGCGCCGGGGCCCGCAGCGCCCCGGAGAGGTGCTCCGCGCCGCGGAACCTGATGCCGGGCACGCCGTCGCCGATGAGCATGGGAGCGGTGGTGAGGTAGAGCCGGTGCAGCGCTCCGGCCTCGAGGAAGCTCGAGACCGTGCGCCCCCCGCCCTCCACGAGCACCCGGCCCAGGCCGCGGCGCGCGAGCGCGGTCAGCACCTCGTGCGGGTTCAGCCGGTGGGGCGGGGCCGGCACGCGCAGCACGTCGACGTGCGGGGCGAGCCGCGCCGGCACGGGGGCGCCGGAGCTCACGACCCAGACGGTGGGGGCGGCGCCGTCGGTGAGCACGGCCGAGCCGGCCGGGGCGCGCGCCGAGGGGTCGAGGACCACCCGGGTGGGGTGGGGGCCGGGCACCGCCCGGACGGTCAGCCGGCAGTCGTCGGCGGCGACCGTCCCGACGCCCACGAGCACGGCGTCCACGAGCGCGCGCAGCCGGTGCAGGTGCTTCCGGTCCTCGGGGCCGGTCACGTACTCGGCGTGCCCGGTGCGCGAGGCGATGAACCCGTCCAGGCTCTGCCCGAGCTGGGCGATCACCAGCGGCCCCCGGTGTGCCACGAGGGGCCCGTAGCGCTCGACGAGCTCCGGCTCGGCCGCGGGGTCCACCCGGCCGGCCAGCAGCTGCTCCCACGCCCCGGCGGACGCGCCCGCCGGGGGCCCTGTCGCCGGGCGGGGGCTCTCGGCCACGGGCTCAGCCCCGGGTGAGGAAGCGGTCCCGGGCGGTCTCCCCGGCGACCGCCCGCAGCCGGTCGTACTGGTCGGCGGCGCCGGCCTCGAGGGCGCGCAGCTCCTCGGCGTCCAGACGCGGGTCCGAGGGGGCGAGCTCGAGCAGGGTGACCCACATGCTGCGCTTGGCCACCACCAGGGACTGCAGCATCTCCAGCTCCCCGTGGGCGGCGATCCCCGCCCGTTCCCGGATCCGGCTCAGCGGATTGAGCCGGGACGCGATGCCGGTGGCCGTGCCGAGCCCCTTGGCGATCCGGCGCCGGGTGGCGCCGAGCCGGTCGAGCATCGTCTCGAGGTGCCCGATGTCGTCCTGGATCTCACGGACGAACCGGGCGAACCGGTCCTCGTAGGCGGTGCCGGCCCAGGTGCGGGCGGCCTCGTCGAAGAGCCGCACCCCGGACAGGGCGCCCATGTAGTGCCCGAGCATGTAGGCCTCGAGCTTGTCCCCCTGCAACCGCGCTCCCGCGGTCCCGCCGGTCTCGACCTGCTCGCTCATCTGCGTCTCCTCTGGTCCTGTGTGCGTCCGCCGGTGCGTCTGCTGCCGGGTCCCGCCGGCCGGGGCCGGTCCTCCAGCGTACTGACTGCGCCGCCGCGCCGGGAGGAGGTCCGGGCCGGGAGCTCGGCGACCGGCGCCGCGGCGCGACATCGTAAGCGGTATGACTATCATGGGCGCATGACTGAGAACCCGAACGGCACCCCGGATCCCGACGAGCAGGAGACCCTCGGCGCCTCCACTCCCGAGCCGGGCAGCGGGCTCGACCGCGACCCGGACGAGTGGGCCACGGGCGAGGAGCCCATGACCAGCGCCCAGCGCAGCTACCTGGACACGCTGGCCCGCGAGGCCGGGGAGGAGCTGCCCGCGGACCTCACGAAGGCGGAGGCCTCCAAGCACATCGACCGCCTGCAGGACCACAGCAAGCGCGTCCAGGACCAGTAGGTCCGGGCGGGGAGGGAGAGCGCCGTGAAGATCGTCGTCCTGGGCGCCACCGGCAACGTGGGCACCGCCCTGCTGCGGCGGCTGCACGCCGCCCCCGAGGTCACGCAGATCGTCGGGGTCTCCCGGGAGGGCCCGGAGCGGGGCGGCGAGCCGTACGACGGCGTCGAGTGGCACACCGTCGACGTCGCCGAGAAGGAGTCCACCGGCCGGCTCGCGGAGATCCTGCGCGGGGCGGACGCGGTGGTCCACCTGGTGTGGCTGATCCGCCCCAACCGGGACTTCGCGCTCATGCACCGCACCAACGTCGACGGACTGGTCCACGTGCTCGACTCCGTCGTCCTGGCCGGCGTACCCCAGGTCGTCTACCCGTCCTCCCTCGGGGCCTACAGCCGCGGCCCCAAGGACCGCCGCGTGGACGAGTCCTGGCCCGTGGGCGGGGTGGACACCTCCCATTACAACGTCCAGAAGGCCGAGACGGAGGCGCTGCTCAACCGGTTCGAGGAAGCCCACCCCGGGGTCGTGGTGACCCGGCTGCGGCCCGGCTTCCTGTTCCAGGCCGGTGCCGCCCCCGAGATCGGGGACTACTTCTTCGGCGCCCTCGTGCCCAAGGGGCTCATCGCCCGGATGCGCCTGCCGGTGCTGCCGTTCCCGGAGAGGTTCCGCTTCCAGACCCTGCACACCGACGACGTCGCGGACGCGTTCTGGCGGGTCATCCGGCACCGTGCGGGCGGGGCGTTCAACGTCGCGGCCGAGCCGGTGCTCGGTCCTGACGGCGTGGCCCAGGTGCTCGGCGCCAAGCGCGTCCTGCCCGTTCCGCCGGCCCTCGTCCGGGCGCTGGTGGCGATCACCTACCGGCTGCGGCTGCAGCCCACCGATCCCGGCTGGATCGACCTCGCCGACGCCGTGCCCGTCATGGACACCACGCGGATCCGCGAGGTCACGGGATGGTCCGAGACCGTGAGCTCGCTCGAGGCGCTCCGCCAGCTCGTCGACCACCTCGACGGCCGCGAGGGACTCGGCAACCGGGAGCACCGCCCCAAGTCGCCGCTGGTGTAGCCGCCGCGGCCCCGCCGCCCGTCCGGCTCCTCAGCGGCGCCGGAGCAGGACCAGCGCCGCGCTGATCAGCACCATGGCGCAGGCCGCGCCGATCGCGGCCGTGAAGGCACCCCGGTGACCGGCGGTCTCGGCCGCGAGCCCGGCCAGCGCCGCGCCCACGGCCGTGCCCAGCACCACGCCGCTCGCCAGCATCGTCATGACCGTGCCCAGCCGCTCCGGCCGGGCGACGTCCCCGCCGATCGTGTAGATCGTGACCATGGTGGGGCCCACGGGCAGGCCGACGAGCAGCAGCACCAGGAGCATCGGGACGATCTCCCCGGGCAGGAGGAACAGCAGGCTCAGGGCGGCCATGGCGCCCGCGCTGGCCACCCAGCGGGCGGCGGGCGGGAAGCGCCGGGGCCACCAGGCCACGGACAGGGCCGCGGCCGCGGAGCTGATGCCCAGCACGGCGTAGAGCAGCCCGGCCGCGCTCTGGGCGCCGAACTCGCCGCCGAAGGCGCTCAGCGCGTTCTGCACGGCTCCGAAGAACGTGCCCATGGCCACCATCCCGAGCACGGGGAGCAGGACGAGGATCCGGTCCCGGCCGGGACCGGGCGCGGCCGCCGTCCGGCGCCGCGGGCGCGGGGCGGCCGGTGCCGCGCGGTGGGTGGGGTGCACGGCGAAGCACGAGACCATGGTGAGGGTCAGCGCGGCGGCCAGGACGAAGGGGGTCCACGGGGCGAGCAGGGACGCCAGCAGCCCCACGAGGGCGGGGCCGAGCACGAAGGTCAGCTCGTCGGCGGTGGACTCGTAGGACAGCGCGGTGTCCAGCTCCTGCCGGTCGCCCCCGGTCCGCCCGCGCCAGCGGACCCGGGCGAGCGGGCCCACCTGGGGGCAGGTGGCGCCCACCAGCAGCGCCGCCGTGACGAGCAGCGGCACGGCCGGGCCGCCCGGGCCGGCGTAGGCGGTGATCAGCAGCACGCCGATGGCCACCGTGTGGGCGAGGGCCGAGACCAGCAGCACCGCCCGCTGTCCCACCCGGTCGGCGAGGTGGCCCATCACGGGCCCGCCCAGGGCCGAGCCGATCCCGACGGCGCCGGCGGCCGCCCCGCCCACGGCGTAGGAGCCGGTGACGGCGGTGGCGAGGGTCAGGGCCCCCACGGTGATCATGGCCAGGGGCAGGCGGGCCACGAAGGCGATCGGCAGGAAGCCGCGGCCGCCCAGCTCCAGGAGCCGCGCGTAGCGGCCGCCGGAGCGTCGCGGAGCCCGGCGGCCGGTGCCACCGTGCCCCGTGGCGGGCTGCCCGGCCGACGTCGACGCGGCGGACGTCGAGGCGGTGGCGATCGGCGCGGTGGCGGACTGCTCGGTGACAGGGGGCACCGTCGCGCGCCGGGCTGCGGCGGGGTGGTCCACCGGGGCCTCGGAGGTCGTGCCCACGGGGGCGGGAAGGGAGTTCAGGGGGTTCACGGGTGTCCTCGATGACTGTGCGCACCGTCCCCCCTCCCGGTGCGCCCGACCCGGACGAACGTGCCCAGTCTACCCGGCGGCCGGGCGCAGGGAACGGCCCCCGGAGGTGACCTCCGCCGCGCCCACCTCCGAGGAGACGTACAGGCACGGGCGGTCCTCGGGGGCCGTGGCGCAGACCGTCGCCGCCGTCAGCTCCTCGGGGTCGCGCTCGCCGGCGCCGACCACCGCGGGGGTCCACCACTCGGCGTCCGGGACCGAGGCCTCGATCGCGCCCGCGCCGGTGGTGATCGCGACCCGTCGCGGGGCGTCGCCGAGGATCCGCACCTCGGTGGCCCCCACCTCCGTGTGCACGTCCACGTCCTCGCGCACCCGGGCGCCGTCGACCAGGACGGTGCCCACCTCCGAGGCCGCCCACAGGCTCCGGGCGCTGCCGCCCATCTGCACCACGCCGGCCTCGGTGTCGAGCCGGACGTCGCCGAAGTCGCCCCGGGCGGAGAGGGTGCCGGCGTCGCCGGAGAGCCGCAGGTCCACGGGGTCGTCGTCGGCCGGGACCGTGACCCGCACCTGCATCCCGCCGCCGGTGCCGAACCAGGAGCCGGACGGGGGAGCCGCCACGGTCAGCCGCCCGTCCCGGACCAGCGGCTCGGGCGCCCGGTCCAGGCCGATGCCGGCGTACACGGCCTCGACCCGCAGATCGGGCACGTCGGCGGTCACGACCTCGATCACGGCGGAGCGGCCGTCGATCGCCACGGTGTCCACGGGCGCGGTCACGGTCGTGTCCACCCGCCGCTCCTCGATCGACAGCGACGCGGCCATGGCCGCCCCGCCGCCGCCGAGCAGCAGCAGGGCGCCCAGGCCGCCGAGCACGGCGGTGGGCACGAGCCAGGCGGCGCGCTCGCTCTGCCCGACGGTGTCCGGGTCGGGGCGCTGCGGGGGGCCCTGCAGGGGGTCGTGGGCGCTGCCGGGGGCGGCGGGCTGGCCGGGGACGGCGTGCTCGGGGTGGGTGCTCATGGCCGGAACTCCTGGTGGGACGGGTGGGCGGACGAGGGGTGGCCGGGCCCGGGGTCGGGGTAGCCGAGGTAGCGCAGGACCGCGCGGACGCGGCGGTTGCCGCCGTCCTCGTGCGCGAGGCCGAGCTTGGTGAACACGGACCGGATGTGCTTCTCCACCGAGGACTCGGTGAGGAACAGGTTCGCGGCGATCGAGGCGTTGGACAGGCCCTGGGCCATCAGCCCGAGCACCTCGTGCTCCCGCGGGGAGAGCAGCTCCAGGTCCTGCCGGTGCCGCGAGCGCACCAGCAGCTGGGAGACCACCTCCGGGTCCAGGACGGTGCCGCCGGCGCCGACCGTTCCCACGGACTCGAGGAACTGGTCGACGTCGGCCACCCGGTCCTTGAGCAGGTAGCCCAGCCCGTCCCGGCGGGAGGCGATCAGCTCCGCGGCGTAGCGCTCCTCGACGTACTGGGAGAGCACGAGCACCGCGATCCGCGGGTGCTGGGAGCGGACGAGGACGGCGGCGCGGATCCCCTCGTCCGTGAAGGTCGGGGGCAGCCGCACGTCCACCAGGGCGAAGTCCGGCTCGTGCTGCTCGACGGCCTTCAGCAGGCCCTCCGCGGTGTCCACGTCGGCGACCACCTCGTGCCCGGCCTCGGTGAGCAGGCGGACCAGGCCCGCGCGCAGGAGGACGGCGTCCTCGGCGATGACGATGCGCATCAGGCTCCCTCCCCCCGGGCGACCGGCAGCTCGACGGTCAGCTCGGTCGGCCCGCCCGCGGGCGAGTCGAGGAAGAAGTGCCCGCCCGCGGAGCGGATCCGGTCCGCGATCCCGGACAGCCCGCCGCCGGGGACCAGCACGGCGCCGCCCCGGCCGTCGTCGGCGATCCGGGCGACCACCCGGGTGCCCCCGGCGGGGTCGGACTCGAGCCCGACCCGGACCGAGGCGGCGTCCGCCCCGGCGTGCTTGACGACGTTGGCCAGGCCCTCGGAGACCGCGAAGTACACGGCGGCCTCGGTCTCGGGGGCCAGGCGGGGCACGCGCACGTCCACGGCGACCGGCACGGGCGACTGGGCGGCCACGGCGGACAGGGCCGCGTCCAGCCCCCGGTCCTCCAGCACGGCCGGGTGGAAGCCCCGCGCCAGGCGGCGCAGCTCCGTGATCGCGGCCTTCGTCGTGGCGTGCGCCTCGCCGATGAGGTCCTTGGCCCCGGCGGGGTCGTGGTCGATCCGCCGCTGGGCCATCGACAGGTTCATGGCCACGGACACCAGCTGCGGCTGCACGCCGTCGTGCAGGTCGCGCTCGATCCGGGAGCGCTCGGTCCGCGCTCCGCGCACGGCGGTCTCCCGGGCCGCCGCGGCCTCGGCGGCCCGCCGGCGCAGCTCCGCCGCCTCGTCCACGCGCAGCAGCAGCCGGGACAGGCCCCGGTGGGCGGCCACGGCCAGCACGAGCAGGAGCACCCCGAGCAGCGCGAGCGTGATCCCGGCCAGCGCCACGGCCCAGTCCGGCCACGTGCCGACCAGCTCGGACGGCCAGACCGGGTTGGACTCCGCGGCGTAGAGGGGGGCCAGTGCCAGCGCCACGGCGGCGCCGGTGCCGGCGAGGGTGCCGACCGCCACCCAGCCCAGGGCCGTGGTCAGGAGCAGGTGCAGCAGGCCGGTCCAGAACGCGGGGTCGGAGACGTCCAGCCACCACTGGTGCAGGATCCGCCACCCGTCGGCGCGCGGGGAGCGGCGCCGGTGCGGGGCCGGCAGGTGCAGCCCGAACGCCGCCTGCGTCCGGCGGCGCTCCACCCACTCGATGCCGCGGACGGCGTAGATCGCGGCCACCAGCAGCACCACGCCCACGAGGGCGGCGAGCGAGGCGAGGCCCGCGGTGACCAGGGACACGAGGGCGGTCAGCCACAGGGTGCCCAGGGCGGCGTCGACCACCAGGTCGGTGCCGCCGAAGAAGAGGGTCTTGGCGGACCACGGCCCCCACTCGCGGGCGCCGGTGCCGCCGCCGAGGACGGCGGGTCGGGAGCCGGAGGCGGCGCGGTGGGCGGCGCCGTCGTCCGCCGTCCCGGGATCGGAGGGGTGCCCGGTGCCGCTCCACGGTGCGGGCGGCAGGGGCCGGGTCTCGTGCGGTGTGCTCATGGCTCTCACGCTACGGTCGGCGGGCTCCTCCCGACTGCGACGTTCTCCACCTGTTACGGGTGGGGTTTTCCGCACCGTCGCGGCCCGGGCCGCCCCGTCGGTCCCGGAACTCGTGGACGGGCCGACCCTGGTCGCCATCGACCTCGCCAACGACTGGCCGGGATCGTCACCGGCATCCGGCAGATCGCGCCGGACACCGGCGTCGACATCTGCACGGTGGCCCACGCCGCCGACGGCAACCTGCACCCGGTGATCGTCGTCGCCGAGCACGAGTCCATCACCCGGGGCGCGCCGAAGGACGCCCTCGGCCGGATGGTCGGGCTCGCCCGGGGTCTCGGCGGCGCCCTGACCGGTGAGCACGGTGTCGGACTGCTCCAGCGCGACCGGTTCACCGCCGAGGTCGGGGAGGTCCCGCGCGACCTCCAGCACCGCATCAAGCGCGCCTTCGACCCGCACAGCACCCTGAACCCGGGCAAGGCCGTCCGACCCCGGCCACCGCCGCCCCGCTGCGGCGCGGGGAGGAGGCCGACGGGCGGCTCGCCGGGCCGGGACCGGCGGCGGTGCCGGCGGATCCGGGAGACTGAGGGCATGGACGCGACCTGCCCCGCCGACGACGGCGCCCACGACGAGCCGGGCCCCGGCCCCCGGCGACGTGCCGCCGGCGGGACGCCGGCCGAGGACGGAGTCCGTGCCCGTTGGCCGGGGGAGCGGCCCCGGGGCCACCCGGACGGTCCCGGAGCGACCCGTCGCGGGCCGGCACCGCGCGGAGGGCGCCGGCGGGGGCCGCCGCTGGAGCAGCGCCGGCTCACCTACCCCGAGGTCGGGGCGACCGCCGGTGCACTGCCGGCCGGCTACGACCACCTGGTGCGCTCCCGCGCCGTCGGCGCCGGGGAGGCCGCGTTCCGGGCGGCCGCCGAGCGGCTGATGGGCTGGGAGATGCACCGGTCCGCGGGCTTCGAGGTGCGGCCCACGGCCGCGCGGGCCGCCCTCGGCACCCGGGTGGTGCTGCGCCTGGGACGGGGGCCCCTGCGGCTCGAGGCGCCGTGCGAGGTCGTGCGCGTGCTCGACGAGCCCCGGCGGCAGGGCTTCGCCTACGGCACGCTGGAGGGCCATCCGGAGCGGGGCGAGGAGCTGTTCTGCCTGGACCTGCGCCCGGACGGCACGGTGGTGCTGAGCATCACCGCGTTCTCCCGCCCTGCCGCGTGGTGGGCCCGGGCGGGGGCTGCGCCGGCCCGGTGGGCGCAGGAACGGGTCACCCAGCGCTATCTGCGCGCTCTGCTCTGACGGTCCCCGGGCACACCGCGCACCGGGCACGAGCCGCGCCCGGTGCGCGGGCCCGGGTGTCGCGGGGTCCCGGGGCTCCGGTGGACCGGCTCAGGCGGCGGGACGCAGCGGGCAGCGGCGCAGGCGGTGGTCCCGGAGGGTGGCCAGGCGCGGGATCCCGGTGCGGTCCTCCAGCAGCCAGAGCACCCCCAGGTGGGGTGCCACCTGGCTCACGGTGCCGGTGCAGCGCAGCTTCCGGTGCTCCCACACCTCGATCCGGTCGCCGGGCGCCACCCGGGACAGGCCCAGGATCCAGCGGGCGGGCGCAGTGGTGGGGCTGGGCGCGGTCATGGGCGGCCCCCCTTCCGGGTCGTGCGGCGGGACCCTCCCATCCTCGGCCCCGGATATGGCCGTGGCGTTACCGGGCGGTTGAGATCGGATGTCCTCTCCCGGACGGCGGGCGGGTCCCGTCCTCAGTACTTGCGCAGCGCCACGCGCCCCTGTCCGGTCCACCGGCCCCGCAGCAGCGCGGAGACGTCCAGCAGCAGCTCCGTCAGCTCCGCGGAGCCCGGTCCCAGGGCGCGGACCACGAGCCCCGGCACCGGCAGCTCGGAGACCCCGCAGCGCAGCAGCGGCAGCCGCCGCTCGGCGGCAGCGAGCAGCTCGTGGACCTGTTCGACCAGGGCGCGGTCCACCCGCGGGTCCACCACCAGCAGGGAGCCCAGGTGCGTGCGGCCCTCCAGGAAGCCGAGCCCGGCCACGGCGTCCTCGGCGGGGTGCAGGCGGAGGTTGTCGAGCACCACCGTGGTCCCGTCCATCACCACCTCGGTGCGCAGGGCCACGCCGCGGTAGCGGAAGACCGTCCCGTCCGGCGCCCACCCGGGGGTGACGACCTCGCTCGCCACGAGACAGGCCGAGGGGTCCATCGACACGGTCGTGGACTGCACGTAGTCGGCGTCCTCGTAGGCGATCAGCTGGTCCGGCAGGTACTCGAGCACCGCCCCGGGGCCGAGCGTGAGCCGCACGTCCTGGCGGGCCGGGGCGGCCGGGCTGCGGTACACCTTGGTCGCCGACTGGGTGGTGACCAGGGCGGTGCCGGCGGCCTCCACCGCGATGTCGAGCTCGTAGCGGTCCCCGCCGAGGTAGCCGCCGCCGGGATTGACGACGACGAAGCACGGCTGCCCCGACCCGTCCAGGCGGTGCGGGCGCAGCACCCGCAGGGCCCCGGCGTGGAACTGGCGGACGGCCACGGTGCGCCCCCCGCGGGGCGCGAGGACCAGCGCGAGCCGCCCGGTCGGGGCGGGAGCCCCCGGCCCGGGGTCCGGCCCAGGTCCCGGCACGCGTCCGGGGCCGGCCGCGGGGGCCGTGGGCGCGGCCGCGGTCACCGGGCCATGTCCAGCATCAGCACGTCGTGCCGGATCCACGCGAGGATCCGCTCGAGGCCCTCGTCCGTGCGGAGATTGGTGAAGCAGAACGGCCGGTCCCCGCGGAACACCGCCGAGTCCGCGGCCATGACCTCCAGGTCCGCCCCGACGTGCGGGGCGAGGTCGATCTTGTTGATCACGAACAGGTCCGCCCGGATCATGCCCTGCCCGGCCTTGCGCGGGATCTTCTCGCCCTGGGCCACGTCGATGACGTAGATCGAGAAGTCGACCAGCTCGGGGCTGAACGTGGCCGAGAGGTTGTCCCCGCCGGACTCGACGAACACGAGCTGCAGGTCCGGGTGCTCGGCGCACAGCTTCTCGATCGCGGCCTCGTTCATCGAGGTGTCCTCACGGATGGCGGTGTGCGGGCAGCCGCCGGTCTCGATGCCCACGATCCGGTCCAGGGGCAGCACCCCGTTGCGGGCCAGGATCTTGGCGTCCTCGATCGTGTAGATGTCGTTGGTGATCGCGGCCATCGAGACCTCGTCGATCAGCGCCCGGGTGACCCGCTCCACGAGCTGCGTCTTGCCGGCGCCCACGGGCCCGCCCACGCCGATGCGCACGGGCCCGCGGCCGGTCGGGGTGGTGGGGGCGGAGGGAACGGTGGTCATGAGAACTCCTGGGTCGGTGCGGTCGGTGCGGTCGGTGCGGTCGGTGCGGTCGTGTGGTGGGGTGCCGGTCCGGTCGGCCGGTCAGGACATGAACATCCGGGCCCGCTGCCAGGCGTGGCGCATCTGGGCGATCTCCAGGCCGGGGCCGGTCGCCCCGACCTCCTCCTCGGACATGCGCCCGATCCGCTCGACCCCGCGGGCCACGTCCTCGTGCAGGGCGCGCAGGACCCGCTGGCCCGCGGTCTGGCCGAGGGGGATCCCGCGCACGGCGTTCTGGGTCAGCGAGGTGGCGGTCGAGAAGAGGTACGCGCCGGCCAGCTGCTCCCAGGCGACGCCGAGACCGGCGCCCACGAGGGCGAAGGCCACCGCGGGACTGCCCCGGCTGGTCCCGGCGCGCTGCCGGTCCGCGTAGGCCAGCAGCCGGGGGGAGGGGAAGTTCTCCGCGCCGATCTCGGTCATCCGCCGGCCCATCGCGGACGCGGCGTCCCGCACCTGGACGGGCAGGGCCTGGGCGGCCAGCAGCTCGTCGGCGCGCCACACGGCGTCGTCGTCCTCCGCCGTGGCGACGGCCCGCACGGCCCAGCCCTCGGCGGGCACCACCTGGTGGTGCAGGCAGTGCCGCACCCAGGCGAGGAAGCCGGGCTCGTCGCCCACGGTGCCGTCGTCGAGATAGGTCTCCAGGCCCAGGGAGTGGGCGAAGGCGCCGGTGGGCAGCGCGGAGTCGCACAGCTGCAGCACGGCCAGCATCCCTGCAGCGGCAGCGGGGGCGGCGGGATCAGTGGGTGTGCTCGGCATGGCGGAACGGGACCTCCATCTGCCGTTCGACGCGCGCGAAGCGCACCCCGGCCTCCTGCAGGTAGGTCTCGGCCGTGTGGTCGTACTGGAGCACCATGAGGCCGTCGTGCCCCGGCAGCTCCGCGACCTCGGCGGCGGGGCCGAGGAACTGGGCGGGCAGGTGCCGGTTGCCCAGCGCGTGCGCCACGCGGCCCATCTGCTCGATCGTCGCCGGTGCCACGACCAGGACGTCGGTGGGCAGGGTCGAGACCACCACTGCGTTGCTGCCCTCCCGGTGCAGGATGTCCCCGTCCTTGAGCTCCCGGCGCTCGGCCAGGCGCAGGCCGAGCTCGGTGCCGTGGTCGGTCACGACCCGCTGGACGCGCTTGCGCAGCTCGGGCCCGGCGAGGGCGACCCGCTCCAGGTGCAGGCCGGCGCGCTCCTGCTCGGTGAGCTCGGCCAGGTTGCCGAGGACGGCTTCGACGATCACGGGTGCAGGTCCTCTCGGGGAGTACGTGGAAGTGCGGGGCGGCCGGCGGGCCGGTCAGAAGAGGAAGTAGCGCTGGGCCATGGCCAGTTCCTCGGCGGGCTCGCAGGTGACGAGCTCGCCGTCGACCCGGACCTCGTAGGTCTGCGGGTCCACCTCGATCCGCGGGGTGGCGTCGTTGTGCCGCATGTCCTGCTTGGTCAGTCCCCGGATCCCGCCCACCGGCAGCACCCTCTTGCGCAGGCCCAGGCGCTCGCCGACGCCCGCCTCGACGGCGGCGCGGGACATGAAGGTGATGGAGTTGGCGTGCGGGGCGGTGCCCCGGGCCCCGAAGGCGTCGCGCATCAGCTGCGGCTGCGGGGTGGGGATGGAGGCGTTGGGATCTCCCATGAGGGAGTGCACGATCTGACCGCCCTTGAGCACGAGGTGCGGCTTCACCCCGAAGAACACGGGGTCCCACAGCACCAGGTCAGCGAACTTGCCGGTCTCCACCGACCCCACGACGTCGGCGATCCCGTGCGCGAGCGCCGGGTTGATCGTGTACTTGGCCACGTAGCGCCTCAGCCGCGCGTTGTCCCCGCGGCCGGTCTCCCCGGGCAGGGGGCCGGTGCGCCGCTTCATCTGGTCGGCGAGCTGCCAGGTGCGCAGCACCACCTCGCCCACGCGGCCCATGGCCTGGGAATCCGAGGAGGTCATGGAGAACACCCCGAGGTCGTGCAGGACGTCCTCCGCGGCGATCGTCTCGGGCCGGATCCGGGAGTCGGCGAAGGCGACGTCCTCGGGGATGTCCGGGTTGAGGTGGTGGCAGACCATGAGCATGTCCAGGTGCTCCTCGGCCGTGTTGCGGGTGTAGGGCAGCGTCGGATTGGTGGAGGACGGCAGCACGTGGGGCAGCGAGGCGATGCGGATGATGTCCGGGGCGTGCCCGCCGCCGGCGCCCTCGGTGTGGAAGGTGTGGATCACCCGGCCCGCGATGGCGGCCACCGTGTCCTCGAGGAAGCCGCACTCGTTGAGCGTGTCGGTGTGGATGGCCACCTGCACGTCGAAGGCGTCGGCCACGGCCAGGGCCGTGTCGATCGCCGCGGTGGTGGCGCCCCAGTCCTCGTGGATCTTCAGGCCCACGGCCCCGGCCCGGATCTGCTCGGCGAGCGGCTCCGGGGTGGAGGCGTGGCCCTTGCCGAGCAGCCCGAAGTTCATGGGGTAGTCGTCCAGGGCCCGGAACATCCCGGCGAGGTGCCACGCCCCGGGGGTGATCGTGGTGGCGTTGGAGCCCTCGGCGGGCCCGGTGCCGCCGCCGAACATCGTGGTGATCCCGGAGGACAGGGCGGTGCCGATCTGGTCGGCCCCGATGAAGTGGATGTGCGAGTCGATCCCGCCGGCGGTGAGGATCCGGCCCTCACCGGCGATCACCTCGGTGGAGGCGCCGATGAGGACGTCCACGCCGTCCATGATGTCCGGGTTGCCGGCCTTGCCGATCGCGCTGATGCGCCCGTCGCGCAGGCCCACGTCCGCCTTGTAGATCCCGGAGGCGTCCAGGACCACCGCGTTGGTGATCACGGTGTCCACCACGCCGTCGTCCCGGGTGAGCCGGCCGTTGTGGCCCATGCCGTCCCGGATCACCTTGCCGCCGCCGAAGACCACCTCGTCGCCGGGGACCGTGAGGTCGCGCTCGACCTCGAGGAACAGCTCGGTGTCCGCCAGGCGCACCAGGTCCCCGGTGGTGGGGCCGTAGAGGCTGGTGTACTGGGCGCGGGACATCTCGTGGCTCATGGCTGCTCCTGCCCGGACGCGGCGCCGGCGGGGCGGTCGAGGGGGCCGTCGACCCGGTTGGCGAGGCCGTGCACCTCACGGCGCCCGGCCAGGGCCACCAGGCGCACCCGCTTGCGGTCGCCGGGCTCGAAGCGCACGGCCGTGCCGGCGGGGACGTCGAGGCGGAAGCCCCGGGCCGCGGCGCGGTCGAACTCGAGCCCGGGATTGGCCTCGGCGAAGTGGAAGTGCGAGCCCACCTGCACCGGGCGGTCGCCGCGGTTGACCACGTCCACCTCCGTGGTGGGCCGGTCGGCGTTGATCAGCACGGGCTCGGGCCGCAGGACGTACTCTCCGGGGATCACGGGCGCTCCTTCGGGGCCGGGCGGGTCAGCGGATGGGGTCGTGGACGGTGACGAGCTTCGTGCCGTCGGGGAACGTCGCCTCCACCTGGACGGACGAGATCATCTCCGGCACGCCCTCCATGACGTCCTCGCGGGCGAGGATCGTGGAGCCCCAGGACATCAGCTCGGCCACGGTCCGCCCGTCCCGGGCGCCCTCCAGCAGCTCGGCGGTGATCAGGGCGACGGCCTCGGGGTGGTTGAGCCGCAGCCCGCGGTCCCGGCGGCGGCGAGCGAGGTCACCGGCCACGACGACGAGCAGCTTCTCCTGCTCCCGGGGTGTCAGGTGCACGGCTCTCCTCGGGGACGGCGGACGTTCAGGGACAGTCGTCACGCTAGGGTCCCCGTGTTACGTGCGCGTGCCCGCCGTGTTTCGACGACGTGGCGGGCGCCGCCCGGGCCGCGCAGGAGTCCTCCCGTGCCGCCTCACGACGAGGGGCCGGGTGGTCCCGGAGCACGGTGCGTGCTCCGGGACCACCCGGCCCCTCGGTGCGGCAGTGCGGCCTGCCGGGTCCTCACTCCTCCTGCTGCGTCACGGTCACCTCGGTCGCCCGGACGTAGGACTCGCCCTCCATGTCGGCGAGCTCGTCCCCGAGGTCGGCGCCGAGGTCCTCCTCGGCGGCGGCCACGTCCAGCGAGGCCTGCAGGGTGCCGGTCACCTCGACCAGGGCGCCGTCCTGGAGCTCCGGCAGATCGGCGTCGTGCAGCACGAGCAGGGAGCCCAGCTCGACGTCGTTCGGGTCCGAGAGCTGCAGCGCGTTCGGTGAGACGACGTCCTCGACCTCGCCGGTGAGGGTCACCTCCTGGCCCTCGTACAGTGCCTGGTCGTCGTAGAAGTCCCGGTTGTAGGCGCCGCTGTAGGGAGCGATGGTGTCCGCCGGCGTCTCCCCGGCCTCCTGCGGGGCCGGCGAGGACTCCAGGACCTCGCTCTCCTGGACGTCCTCGATGTCGGTGCCCGTCTCGGACTCGCCGTTGCCGCAGCCGGCGAGTCCCAGTGCGGCGACGGCGAGCACACTGGCCGCGGCCCTGCGGGTGGTGGTGCGTTGATGCGTGTTCACGATGAGCCTCCTGGTGTCGGCCTGGTCCCAGGGTCGACGTGCGGTGTGCGTCCCCGGGTCGTGCTCCTCCACCGTAAGCAGGCTGTTGGCGCGCTCACAAGCCGCGACGGCCGATTCCGGGGGACTTCCACGAACCCTCGGGGAGCCTTCTGCGGCAACCGTGACCCGCGCGTGACGCACCGGCCGCGCCGGCTCAGAGGCGCAGGTGCACCAGGCTGGGGCCGCGCACCGCCAACGCCTCGACGACCGTCTCGGCCAGGGTCTCCTGCGTCGCCGTGAACCCCACGGCGCCGAAGGCCTCGGCGAGCGCCGGCCAGTCGGGCTGGCGCAGGTCCACGGCCAGCGGGTCGATGTCCCGGTCGGTCATGTTCTGCCGGATCTCGCCGTAGCCGCCGTTGTCCACGCAGACGATCGGCAGGTCCAGGCCCAGCTCCACGGCGGTCATCAGCTCCTGGATCGAGAACATCAGCGCGCCGTCGCCCACGAGGCACAGCACCGGCCGGTCCGGAGCGGCGAGCTTGGCCCCGATCGAGGCCGGCAGCCCGTAGCCCAGGGTCGCGTAGGTCCCCATGTAGAGCAGGGAGCGCGGGTGCCGGGCGCGGAAGAACGTGGTCGAGCCCAGATAGGTGACCTGGGAGGAGTCCCCGCCCACGATCGTGTCCTCGGGCACCACGGACATGATCGTCTCGTTGAGCGCCGCGAGCTCGGGCGCGGTGCGGCGGCCCTCGTCGTCGAGCCGGGCGAACACGTCGGCGAGGTCCCGCGGGGGCCGCGGCTCGAGCGGGCCGAGCGCCTCGATCAGCTGCGGGACCACGGCCGCGGAGTGGCCGGGCAGCTCGATGTCCGGGTCGAGGTTGCACAGCATCTGGTCCCGCACGATGTCCACGCGCACGATCGGCCCGGCCGGGGTGATGTCCCCGCCCCACAGCTCGGCCTCGCCGACCTTGGAGCCGATCACGAGCAGGGCGTCGGCCGCGCGCAGGAACTCGTGCGCGGTGGACAGGCGCAGGTCGGCGCCCAGGGAGAGGCGGTGCCGCTCCGGGATCGCGCCCTTGCCGTTGGTCGTGGTGATCACCGGCGCCTCGAGCAGCTCGGCGAGCTCCAGCAGCCGCTCCCCGGCGGCCAGCGAGCCGCCGCCGGCCAGGATGACGGGGGTGGCCGCCCCGCGCAGCACCTCGGCGGCACGGCGCACGTCCTCGATCGGGGCCGGCTGCGGGGCGCCCAGCCGGCGCGGGGCCACCTGCCGGTCCGTGTAGTCGAGCTCGGCCTCCAGCACGTCGAGCGGGATCTCGATGTGCACGGGGCGGGGCCGGGAGTGGGCGAAGTCCCGGAAGGCGTCGTGGACCATGGTCACGGCCTCGGCGCCGCTGGTGACCCGGCGGCTGCGGCCCACGATGGCGTCGACGGCCGCGGACGGGTTCTTCGTCTCGTGCAGCGAGCCGATGTCCCGGAAGTCGTGGCCCACGGGCCGTCCGGGGGAGAGGACGATCATCGGGCGGGACTCGGCGTAGGCGGTGGCCGCCCCGGACAGGGAGTTGAGCAGCCCCGGGCCGGAGGTCGTGATGACGACCCCCGGCAGCCCGGAGATCTGGCTCCACCCGTCGGCCCCGTAGGCGGCCCCCTGCTCGTGCCGGGTGGTGACCGCGCGGATGCCCAGCTCCCGCAGCGGGCGGTAGAACTCCAGCGAGTGGGTGCCGGGGATGCCGAAGACGGTGTCGACCCCGTAGCCGCGGAGGGTCTCCAGCACGGCGCGGGCCGTGGTGCGCCGGGGGCTCATGAGCGGGCCTCCGTCCGGCCGGCGGTTCCGGTGGGGTCCTCGGTGCCTGGGGCCCGGCGGGACGCGGCGATGCGCTCGTCCCAGTGCTGCAGCACCCCGGTGTGCGTGGGGCGGGTCAGCAGCGAGACCACCACGTAGACGAGGGCGGAGCTGAGCAGGCCCAGGTAGATGGGCGCGTTGGCCAGCACGCCGAAGACCGCCATGGACGCGACGGTCACCACGGAGCCCACGAGCATGGACAGGGCGGCCCCGAGGCCGGTGCCCCGGCGCCACACCAGGCCGCCGAGGATCGCGACGAGCAGCCCGCCCACCAGGATGTCGTAGGCGATCGTGAGGGCGGTGACGGTGTCGGACACGAAGATCGAGATCGCGGTGATCACCACGCCGAAGACGAGGACGTAGAGCCGGTCGCCGCGCAGCGCCTCGGCGGTGCCCTCCGGGGCCGGGGCGGCGTCGCGCCGGCCCAGGGACTTCAGGGTCGGCACGACGTCGACCCGCGCGACCGTGGCCGCGGCGATGAGCGCCCCCGAGGCCGTGGACATCATGGCGGCCACACCGGCGGCCAGCACGATCCCGCCCAGCCCGGCCGGGACGTACTGCTGGGCCATCGTGGCGAAGGCGTCGTCGGGGGAGGACAGCTCCGGGGCCACGGCCGCGGCGGTCATCCCGATGACGGCACCGGCCACGCCGTAGAGCGCCACGTAGGCGGCGGAGGTGAGCCCGCCCCAGCGGGCGACCCGCGGGGAGCGGGCGGTGAAGACGCGCTGCCAGATGTCCTGGCCGATGAGCATGCCGAACCCGTAGACCACGAACTGGGTGATGATCGCCTGCGTGCCCATGCCGCCCCAGGTGAAGAACGACGCGTCGAGCCGCTCGCCCAGGCCGGTCCAGCCGCCCGCGGCGGAGAGGGAGAAGGGCAGCAGGATCAGGAACAGCCCGACCGTCATGAACACGAACTGCATCATGTCCGTCAGCGTGATCGACCACATCCCGCCGAGCACGGAGTACGCCACCACGACCACGCCGCCGAGCAGGATCGCCCAGGTGCGGTCGAGGGGGAGCAGGACCGAGAAGATCGCCGCGTACGCGGAGGTGGAGGTCACCGAGAGCATCACCGTGTAGGCCAGCATCACGAACGACGACGCCTTGGCCCCGCCGCGCTCCCCGTAGCGCAGCTGCAGCATCTGGGAGACGGTGAACACCTTCAGCGACTGGATGCGCCCGGCGAAGAACAGGCTCAGCGCGGCCAGGCCCGTGGCGATCGCCACCACGAGCCACATGCCGGAGATCCCGTAGGTGTAGCCCAGGCCCACTCCGCCGACCGTGGAGGCGCCGCCGAGGACCACGGCCGCCATGGTGCCGGTGTAGAAGCCGGGGCCGAGCCGTCGCCCGGCCACCCGGTAGTCCTCCGCGTTCTTGGCACGCCGGCTGGCCCAGAGGCCCACCGCCACCATGGCGACCAGGTACAGCACGATGATCAGCACATTCATGGGTGTCACTTCTTCCTGGGAGCCCGAGGGACTTCCGCGGTCGATCGGCGAGTTTCTCAATGAGAAACAAAAGTTGTCTCACATAGTATGATGCAGATCATGTTTTGAGAACGGGTCCGGGGTGTTACGCCCTGGTAAGACCGTCCGTGAGCGAGGAGCCGTCGCTGTGAAAGCCCTGCCCATCGAGAGCACCGGCCACTCCGCCGCCGTGGGGTCGCGCCTGCGCAACCACCGGCTGCGCAACCACATGACCATCGACCAGCTCGCCTCCGCCGCCGGCCTCACCAAGGGGTTCGTCAGCCGGGTGGAGCGGGACATCACGTCCCCCTCCGTGGACTCGCTGGTGCGCATGTGCCAGGTGCTGCGCATCGACGTGGGAGCGGTCTTCGCCGGCCCCGCCGACGTCGAGCTCGTCCGGCTCGCCGACGCCCCGCACGTGGACCTCGGCGGCCAGGGCATCGAGGAGCAGCTCGTCACGCCCACGGGCCAGCGCACGGTGCAGGTCATCCGGGCGCGGGTGGCCGCCGGGGGCCGCGGCGAGGAGTCGATGTACAGCATGGACTGCGAGACCGAGGTGCTGCACCTGATCAGCGGCCGGTTCCGGCTCATGGTCCCGGACCGCACCTACGAGCTCGAGGCCGGGGACACCGTGAGCTTCCCCGGCACCGAGCCCCACACCTGGGAGAACCCCGGCCCCGAGGAGGCCGTGCTGCTGTGGATCCTCGGCTCCTGAGCGCCCCGCCCGTTCCGCCCACCCGTTCCGCCCGCCCGTCCACCATCCCCCGTCGAGAGGACCGCACACCATGAACCCCGAGCGCATCACCACCACCGGCGACGACGGCACCCGCGTCGTCGGTCCCGTCAACGCCGCCCTCACCCCCCGCTGGGCCGGGCTGGGCACCTTCGCCCGCCTGCCGCGCACCGACGAGGTGGAGCACACGGACATCGCCGTGGTCGGCGTGCCCTTCGACGCCGGGGTCTCCTACCGGCCCGGCGCCCGCTTCGGCGCCAACCACGTCCGGGAGTCCTCCCGCCTGCTGCGCCCGTACAACCCGGCGCAGAACGTCTCCCCGTTCGCCGGCAAGCAGGTCGCCGACGCCGGGGACATCGTGGCGAACCCGTTCGACATCGGCGAGGCGATCGACGCCATCGAGGCCCAGGCCAAGGAGCTGATGGGCGAACGCACCCAGCTCGTGGCCATCGGCGGCGACCACACCATCGCCCTGCCCCTGCTGCGCGCGGCCCACTCCCGCCACGGCAAGGTGGCCCTGCTGCACTTCGACGCGCACCTGGACACCTGGGACACCTACTTCGGCGCCGAGTACACCCACGGCACCCCGTTCCGCCGCGCCTGGGAGGAGGGCCTGCTCGACACCGACGCCGCCTGCCACGTGGGCACCCGCGGGCCCCTCTACGGCACCGAGGACCTCGACGACGACGCCCGCTTCGGCTTCGGCATCGTCTCCTCCGCCGACGTCATGCGCCTGGGCGTGGACGCCGTCGTCGCGCACCTGCGGGAGCGCGTCGGCGACCGCCCGCTCTACGTCTCCCTGGACATCGACGTCCTGGACCCGGCCCACGCCCCCGGCACCGGCACCCCGGAGGCCGGCGGGATGACCAGCCGGGAGGTGCTGGAGATCCTGCGCGGGCTGCGCGGCACGAACGTGGTGGGCTGCGACGTCGTCGAGGTGGCCCCCGCCTACGACCACGCGGAGCTCACCGGGGTGGCGGCCGCGCACGTGGCCTACGAGCTGATCACCCTGCTCGCCATGGGCCCCGGCGCGGCCCCCGACGGGCCCGCGTACGGGCTGGCCGGGCACGTCTACGGGGCCGCCGCGCCGGAGGCCGGGCAGGGGCAGCGGTGACCGGCGGCGCGGCCGCGACCCGCCGCACGGGCTCCGTGCCCCTCTTCGCCCACCGCGCCGAGGAGTTCCGCCCGTCCCCGGTCCGGGCGGTGTTCGAGATCGCGATGCAGCCCGGGATGATCTCCCTGGCCGGCGGCAACCCGGACATGAGCGCGCTCCCGCACGAGGTGGTCGCCGGCATGGCCGCCCGGATCCTCGCCGAGCGCGGGCCCGAGGTGCTGCAGTACGGCTCCGGGGCCGGCATCGGGCGGCTGCCGGAGCTGGTTGTGGAGCTCATGGGCCTGGAGGGCGCCGAGATCGCCCCGGACCGGATCCAGATCACCGCCGGCTCCCAGGCCGGCCTGGACCTGGTGACCAAGCTGTACTGCGACCCGGGGGACGTGGTGGTCGCCGAGGGCCCCACCTACGTGGGCGCCCTGGGGGTGTTCGGCAGCTACGAGGTCGACGTCGAGCACGTGGACGTCGACGACGACGGGCTGGACCCCGAGGCGGTGGCCGAGCGGCTCGACGCGCTGCGGGCCGCCGGCCGCACCGTGAAGTTCGTCTACACGGTCCCGAACTTCTCCAACCCCACGGGCGTGACGACCCCCGAGGAGCGGCGCCGCCGGCTCGTGGACGTGTGCGCCGAGCGCGGCGTGCTCGTCCTGGAGGACGACCCCTACGGGCTGCTCGGCTTCGACCGCGCCCACCGGCTGCCGTCCCTGTACTCCCTGGCCCCGGACACCGTGATCCACCTGGGCAGCTTCTCGAAGATCTTCTCCCCGGGGCTGCGGGTGGGCTGGATCGCGGCCCCGCCGGCGGTGCGGGGGCGGCTGCAGATCGCGGCCGAGGCCGTCACGATCCACCCCTCCGTGCTCAGCCAGGAGCTCGCGGCCGCGTACGTGGACAGCGAGCACTGGCGGCCGTCCCTGGACCGGGCCGTGGCGCTCTACCGCTCCCGCTGCGCCGCCATGATGGAGGCCCTGGAGGCGCACATGCCGGAGGGCGTGCGCTGGACGCGGCCGGCCGGGGGCTTCTTCACCTGGCTGGACCTCGGGCCGTGGACCGGGGACGGCGACCTGCTGCGGCGGGCCGTCGACCACGGCGTGGTGCTGGTGCCCGGCGGCGCCTGCTACGCCGACGGACGCCCCACCACGAGCCTGCGCCTGGCCTACTCGGCGACCCCGGAGGCGGAGATCGCCGAGGGGGTCCGGCGGGTCGGCGAGATGCTGCGGGGCTGAGGCCCCGCGTCCCGCCC
>NZ_LDNX01000120.1:0-110836 GCF_001027955.1 Kocuria sp. SM24M-10
AGTCCTACCGCGAGATCATGCCCTTCCTCGGGGCCGTCGGGACGCTCACATGGAGCGGCTGAGGATGGCGTTCTTGACCTCGGAGATGGCCTTGGTGACCTGGATGCCGCGGGGGCAGGCCTCGGTGCAGTTGAAGGTCGTGCGGCAGCGCCACACGCCCTCCTTGTCGTTGAGGATCTCCAGGCGCAGGTCCCCGGCGTCGTCGCGGGAGTCGAAGATGAACCGGTGCGCGTTGACGATGGCAGCCGGACCGAAGTACTGGCCGTCGGTCCAGAACACCGGGCAGGAGGACGTGCACGCGGCGCAGAGGATGCACTTGGTGGTGTCGTCGAAGCGCGCGCGGTCCTCCTGGGACTGGTAGCGCTCCATGGTCGGCTCGTTGCCGCCGGCCACGAGGAAGGGCATGATCTCGCGGTAGGACTGGAAGAACGGCTCCATGTCCACGATCAGGTCCTTCTCGCACGGCAGGCCCTTGATGGGCTCCACGGTGACGGGCTTGGACAGGTCCAGGTCCTTGAGCAGCACCTTGCAGGCGAGGCGGTTCTGGCCGTTGATGCGCATGGCGTCGGAGCCGCACACGCCGTGGGCGCAGGAGCGGCGGAAGGACAGCGAGCCGTCGATCTCCCACTTGACCTTGTGCAGGGCGTCCAGCACCCGGTCGGTGCCGTACATGGTGAGCTTGAACTCGTCCCAGCGCACCTCGTCGGACAGCTCCGGGTTGTAGCGGCGGACCCGCATGGTGAGGTCGAACGTGGGGATCTCCTGGTTGCCCTGCTGCTCCTCGGGCAGGTCCACCTGCGAGGCGGGCTCACCGCCCTCGGCGTTCTCGGCGGCGGGGTCCACGGCCGGGGCCTCGGCCTCGTTGCGCTCGTCGACGGATCCGGCGTCCGCATCGGTCTTGTAGCCCGCGCGGTCGTCCTGGTCGTGGCCCGGCGCGTGGCCGTGCTCGGGAGCCCGGTCCTGCGGGTCGTCGTTGCGCCCGTCCTCGGGTCGGTCGGGAGTGTGTGCGGTGGACATCAGTACTTACGCTCCATGGGCTCGTAGCGGGTGAAGATGACGGGCTTCGTCTCCTGCCGGATGCCCCCGGTGGGGGAGGAGGGGTCGAGGTAGACCATCGAGTGCTTCATGAAGTTCTCGTCGTCGCGCTCCGGGAAGTCCTCCCGGAAGTGGCCGCCGCGGGACTCGTTGCGGTGCAGCGCCGCGACCGTCATGACCTTGGCCAGCTGCAGCAGGAAGCCGAGCTCCACGGCCTCGAGCAGGTCCAGGTTGAAGCGCCTGCCCTTGTCCTGGATCGAGATGTTCGCGTAGCGGGCCTCGAGGGCGGCGATGTCGTCCAGCGCCGTCTGCAGGGTCTCCGCGGTGCGGAACACCTGGACGTTGAGGTCCATGGTGTCCTGCAGGTCCTTGCGGATCGCGGCGACCTTCTCGGTGCCGGTGCCGTTGCGGGCGTTGTCGAGCAGCGCCTCGGTGCTCTCCAGGGCGGTGTCCGGGACGGGCACGAACTCGGCCTGCTGGGCGTACTCGGCCGCGTAGATCCCGGCCCGCTTGCCGAACACGTTGATGTCCAGCAGCGAGTTGGTGCCCAGGCGGTTGGAGCCGTGCACGGACACGCAGGCCACCTCGCCGGCGGCGTACAGGCCCGGGACCACGGTCTCGTTGTCCTGCAGCACCTCGGCCTTGATGTTGGTCGGGATCCCCCCCATCGCGTAGTGGCACGTGGGGAACACCGGGACCGGCTCGGTGTAGGGCTCCACGCCCAGGTAGGTCCGGGCGAACTCCGTGATGTCGGGCAGCTTCGCGTCGATGTGCGCCGGCTCCAGGTGGGTGAGGTCGAGCAGGACGTAGTCCTTGTTGGGCCCGGCCCCACGGCCCTCGCGCACCTCGTTGGCCATCGAGCGGGCCACGATGTCGCGGGGGGCGAGGTCCTTGATGGTGGGGGCGTAGCGCTCCATGAACCGCTCGCCGTCGGCGTTGCGCAGGATCCCGCCCTCGCCGCGGGCGGCCTCGGAGACCAGGATGCCCAGGCCGGCCAGGCCGGTCGGGTGGAACTGGATGAACTCCATGTCCTCCAGCGGCAGGCCGTTGCGGAACGCGATGGCCATACCGTCGCCGGTGAGGGTGTGCGCGTTGGAGGTGGTCTTGTAGACCTTGCCCGCCCCGCCGGAGGCGAAGACCACGGACTTCGCCTGGAAGACGTGCAGCTCGCCGGTGGCCAGCTCGTAGGAGACCACGCCCGCCACGCGCCGCTGACCGTCGACCTCGGTCATCACCAGGTCCAGGACGTAGTACTCGTTGAAGAACTCCACGTTGTGCTTGATGCAGTTCTGGTAGAGCGTCTGGAGGATCATGTGCCCGGTGCGGTCCGCGGCGTAGCAGGCCCGGCGCACGGGCGCCTTGCCGTGGTCGCGGGTGTGGCCGCCGAAGCGGCGCTGGTCGATCTTGCCCTCGGGGGTGCGGTTGAAGGGCAGCCCCATCTTCTCCAGGTCCAGGACCGCGTCGATGGCCTCCTTGGCCATGACCTCCGCGGCGTCCTGGTCTACGAGGTAGTCACCACCCTTGATGGTGTCGAACGTGTGCCACTCCCAGTTGTCCTCCTCCACGTTGGCGAGTGCTGCGCACATGCCGCCCTGCGCCGCGCCGGTGTGGGAGCGGGTGGGGTACAGCTTGGTCAGTACGGCAGTACGAGAGCGCTGGCCGGCCTCGATGGCGGCGCGCATACCGGCACCACCGGCACCGATGATGACCACGTCGTACTTGTGAACCTGCATACCGGTTGTTCTTTCTGTTGGGTGTTCAGGAGGTGTTCTGGGGTCCGGTCGCCTGCGGCCGGACGGCGCGGACGGCCCGCCGGGGAGCGGGCCGTCCGCGCGAGAGGTCTCAGCCCGCGGTGCAGAAGGAGGCCAGCAGGGCCGGGTCCGCGCCGGTGGGGCAGGGCTCGAAGGTGAAGATCACCAGGGTGCCCAGCAGGATGACGAAGGCGGAGGTGGTGAAGAGGAAGACCTTCAGCCAGAACCGGGTGCGGTCCTTCTCGGCGTAGTCGTCGATGATCACGCGCAGGCCGTTGGTGCCGTGCAGCATCGCGAGCCACAGCAGGAGCATGTCGAAGACCTGCCAGAACGGGCTGGCCCACTTGCCGGCCACGAACGCGAAGTCCACGGCCTCGACCCCGCCCTCGGGGGAGACGAGGTTGACCCACAGGTGGACGAAGACCAGCACGAGCAGGACCACGCCGGAGAAGCGCATGAACAGCCACGCGAACATCTCGAAGTTGTTGCGACGGGAGGAGGAGCGGTTGTACTTGACGCCGTTGACCTCGAGGTCCTTGCTCCGGGGGACCGAGATGCTTGCCTTGAGCGGAGTGCTCATTGTTTAACCCCCGAAGATGGAGAGGTGGAAGATGTTGGACAGGTGCCGGACCAGGAACGGGACCATCACCACGAGCCAGAGCACGAGGACGCCCCAGAGCATCTGCTTCTGGTAGCGGGTGCCCTGCGACCAGAAGTCCACGAGGATGATGCGCAGGCCGTTGAAGGCGTGGTAGACGATGGCCGCCACGAGGCCGGCCTCGCCGAGGCCCATGACCGGGTTCTTGTAGGTCTCCATGACCGCGTTGTAGGCCTCGGGCGAGACCCGCACGAGCGCGGTGTCCAGGACGTGGACCAGAAGAAAGAAGAAGATGGCCACGCCGGTGATGCGGTGGGCGACCCAGGACCACTGGCCATGGGCCTGGCCGCGGTACAAGGTGCCCTTGGATGTCTTCGCCACTGAAAAACCTCCCTGAGTCGCTCGCCGTCGTGCGCTCTTGAAAACCGGGAATTCGCACTGCGCACGACGTGAGCGGAGCCCTCCGGCTCTGTGTCGGATGTTGCGCGAGTTCCTTTCCACGATACCAGCACGGACGCCGTTTACTGACAGCCTGTCCCCCGCCAGGTCACGGATCTCGCCGTGGGCGGACGTCGTTTTCCGTGCCGCCCGTCCCGGCGTCGTATGGTGATCCGTGTGACCTCTCCCCTCGCGCACTTCCACCCCTTCATCCCGGCCGGAGGGGTCGGCTCCCGGCTCTGGCCGCTGTCCCGGGCCGACGCCCCGAAGTTCCTGCTGGACCTCACCGGATCCGGCTCGTCGCTGCTGCGGGCCACCTACGACCGGCTGGCCGGGCTCAGCGGCGGCCGCGTGATGGTCGTCACCGGACGCACCCACGCCCCCGCGGTCTGCCGGCAGCTGCCGGAGCTGTCCCCGGGGGACCTCGTGCTCGAGCCGTCCCCCAAGGACTCGGCGGCGGCCATCGGCCTCGCCTGCATGCTGATCGCCCGGCAGGACCCGGACGCGATCGTCGGCTCCTTCGCCGCCGACCACGTGATCGAGCCCGCCGAGGCGTTCCAGGACGTGGTCCGGGAGGCGGTGGCGGCGGCGGCCTCGGGCCGGATCGTGACCATCGGCATCCCGCCGAGCTCCCCGGCCACCGGCTTCGGCTACATCCGCGCCGGCACGCAGCTGGGCCTCGAGGGCGCCCCGCACGCCCTGCAGGTCGAGCAGTTCGTGGAGAAGCCGGACGAGGCCACCGCGCGCGCCTACGTGCACAGCGGCAACTACACGTGGAACGCCGGCATGTTCGTGGCCCCCGCCTCGCTGATGCTGCGCCACCTCGCCGCCAGCGAGCCCGCGCTGCACGCGGGGCTGGCCGAGATCGCCGACGCGTGGGGCACGCCCGCGCAGGACGAGGTGGTCGACCGGGTCTGGCCGGGACTGCCGAAGACCGCCATCGACTACGCCGTGGCCGAGCCCGCGGCCGCGTCCGGGGACGTCGCGATGGTGCCCGCGACCTTCACCTGGGACGACGTGGGCGACTTCGCCGCGATCAGCAGGCTCAACCACGTCGACCCGCAGGGGGACCCGCACGTGACCGTGCTGGGCGACAACAGCCGGGTGCTCGCCGACAGCTCCACGGGCATCGTCGTCTCCGACACGGGCCGGATGATCGCGCTGATCGGCGTGGAGAACATCGTCGTCGTCGACACCCCCGACGCGCTGCTGGTGACCACGCAGGAGCACGCCCAGCGGGTCAAGGACGCGGTGGCCTCGCTCAAGCAGAGCGGCAACACGGACGTGCTGTGAGCGTCCCGGGCCGCGCGCGGCCCGGAGTACCCTGGACAGATGCCTGACGCGCCATCTCCCGCCGCGGCCCTGGAGGCCGGCCTCCCGCCGGCCATCGGCCCCCTCCTCAAGCGGTTCCTGCCGGACCTGATCGCCTTCCGGCGCGACCTGCACCGGCACCCGGAGCTGTCCTACCAGGAGTTCCGCACCACCGACCGGATCGTCGCCGCCCTGGAGAACATGGGCCTGAGCCCCGTGCGGCTCACCGACACCGGCTGCTACGTGGACATCGGCCACGGGCCGCTGGCCGTGGGCCTGCGCGCGGACATCGACGCGCTGCCCATCCAGGAGGCCACGGGCCTGGACTACTCCTCCGTCAACGACGGCGTGGCCCACTCCTGCGGCCACGACATCCACGCGACCGTGATGGTGGGCGTGGCCAAGGTGCTCGCGGACCTGCACCGCACCGCGCACATCGCCGGCACCGTGCGGATCGTCTTCCAGCCCGCCGAGGAGCAGCTGCCCGGCGGCGCGCTCACGGTGATCCGCCAGGGCGCGCTGGAGGGCGTGCCGCGCATGTTCGCCCTGCACTGCGAGCCCAAGGTCGACGTGGGGCAGGTCGGGACCCGGATCGGGGCGATCACCTCCGCCTCGGACACCGTGCGGATCGAGTTCACCGGCCGCGGCGGGCACACTTCCCGCCCGCACCTGACGCAGGACCTCGTCTACGCGATGGCCCAGATCGCCGTCAACGTCCCCGCCGTGCTCTCCCGGCGGATCGACGTCCGCTCCGGGGTCGCGGTGGTCTGGGGGCAGATGCACGCCGGTGTGGCACCCAACGCCATCCCCGCCACCGGGTTCATGTCCGGGACCATGCGCTGCCTCGACGCCGACGCCTGGCACCGGGCCGGCAGGCTGCTCGACGAGGTCGTGCACCAGGTCGCGGCGCCCTACGGGGTCGACGTGGAGCTGGAGCACATCCGCGGCGTGCCTCCCGTGGTCAACGGGGAGACCGAGACCACCATCATCGAGAACGCCGCCCGCGCGGAGCTCGGCGAGGACGCCGTGGTCCTGGTGCACCAGTCGATGGGCGGGGAGGACTTCGCGTGGTTCCTCCAGGAGGTCCCCGGGGCGATGATGCGCCTGGGCACCCGGACCCGGGGCGGGCACACCTACGACCTGCACCAGTCGGACTACGTGGCCGACGAGGCGGCCATCGGCTGCGGCGTCCAGGTCATGGCCAACACCGCCCTGCGGGCCATCCGGCTGCGCTCCCGGGAGACGCGCCCCGACGTCACGACGAATTAACGCCAGCCTCCGTCCACCGCGCCTACCCGTGGGTAGAATGACACCACGTCACGCCACACCGCGTGGACGGGACCCGTTGCCCGCGGCCGGGTCACGCCTGTCTCCTGGAGGAACCATGACCTTCTCGCCCCGGATGTCCCGAGGACCCCGCCCGCTCTCCGCCGCCGCGCTGCTCGGCGTCTCCGCCCTGGTCCTCGCCGGCTGCGGGGCCGCGCCCGAGGAGGGCGGTGAGGCGCAGGAGCAGGCCAGCGACTTCACGGGCTGCATCGTCTCCGACTCCGGGGGCTTCCAGGACCGCTCGTTCAACCAGAACTCCTACGAGGGCCTGCAAGCCGCCCAGGAGTCCATGGGCATCGAGATCCAGCAGGCGGAGTCCCAGGCCGAGACGGACTTCGTGCCCAACCTCAACTCCATGGTCCAGCAGGGCTGCGACCTGACCGTCGCCGTGGGCTTCCTCCTCGCCGACGCGACCCGTGAGGCCGCCGAGGCCAACCCGGAGTCGAACTTCGCGATCGTGGACGACGCCTCGATCGAGCTCGACAACGTCAAGCCGCTGGTCTACAACACCGCCGAGGCCGCGTTCCTCGCCGGCTACGTCGCGGCCGGCACCACCCAGACCGGCAAGGTCGCGGCCTACGGCGGCATGGACATCCCCACCGTGACGGTGTTCATGGACGGCTTCGCCGACGGCGTCGCCCACTACAACGAGACCAAGGGCGAGAACGTCGAGCTGCTGGGCTGGAACAAGGACGCCCAGGACGGCACCTTCGTCAACAGCTTCACCGACACCTCCGCGGCGAAGACCACCACGCAGAACTTCATCAACGAGGGCGCGGACATCATCATGCCCGTGGCGGGCCAGGCGGCGCTGGGCACCCTCGACGCCGTGGTCGCCGCCAACGACGGCGGCGACGAGGTCCGCTTCGTGTGGGTCGACGCCGACGGCTACGAGACGCTGGACCAGGGCCAGCAGTACCAGCTCACCTCCGTGCTCAAGCAGATGAGCACCTCCGTGCAGGACGTCGTCGAGAACTCGGCGGAGGGCGAGTTCAGCAACGAGCCCTACATCGGCACCCTCGAGAACGGCGGGGTGGGCATCGCGCCGTACCACGACCAGGAGGAGGCCGTGGGCGAGGAGCTCGCCGCCGAGGTCGAGCAGCTCCAGCAGGACATCATCGACGGCACCGTCACCGTCGAGTCCGAGAACTCGCCGCAGGCCTGATCCCGGACGTCGGCGACCACCGCACCCACCGCCGCCAGCACGGCTCCCCGGCCGCAGCTGGCGGCGGTGGCGTGCCCGCCCGGGGCCGCGCACGGCCCAGGAGGAGGACCACCATGAAGCTCGAGCTGCAGTCCATCACCAAGCGGTTCGGTGCCTTCGCGGCCAACGAGGACATCGACCTCGTCGTCGAGCCCGGGCAGATCCACTGCCTGCTCGGGGAGAACGGGGCCGGCAAGTCGACCCTGATGAACGTCCTGTACGGGCTCTACCGGCCCACGGCGGGGCGGATCCTCGTGGACGGCACCGAGGTGTCCTTCAGAGGCCCCGGTGACGCCATGGCCGCCGGCATCGGCATGGTGCACCAGCACTTCATGCTCGTGCCCGTGTTCACGGTCGCCGAGAACGTCGCCCTGGGGGCGGAGAGCACGAAGGGCGCGGCCCTGGACCTGGAGACCACCCGCCGCCGGATCCGGGAGATCTCCGACCGCTACGGCTTCCACGTGGACCCGGACGCCGTCGTGGAGGACCTGCCCGTGGGCGTCCAGCAGCGCGTCGAGATCATCAAGGCCCTCGTGCGGGAGGCCCAGGTGCTGATCCTCGACGAGCCCACCGCCGTGCTCACCCCGCGCGAGACCGACGAGCTGCTCGAGATCATGCGCCAGCTGCGCGGCTCGGGGCGCTCGATCCTGTTCATCTCGCACAAGCTGCGCGAGGTCAAGGAGATCTCCGACGTGATCACCGTGGTCCGCCGCGGCCGCGTGGTGGGGCAGACCTCCCCGGAGGCCTCGACCTCCGAGCTCGCCGCGCTGATGGTGGGCCGCGACGTCTCCCTCACCGTGGCCAAGGGGCAGGCCGAACCGGGGGAGCGCGCCCTCGAGGTCAGCGGTCTCACCGTGGTCGGCGACAACGGTGTGAAGCTGCTCGACGACGTCAGCTTCGACGTGGCCCGCGGGGAGATCCTCGCGGTGGCCGGTGTGCAGGGCAACGGCCAGACCGAGCTCGCCGAGGCGATCCTGGGCCTGCGGGAGCGGGCCACCGGCTCGATCCGGCTGGGCGGCACGGAGTTGCTGGGCCGGTCGGTGCGCCAGGTGCTGGAGTCCGGCGTGGGGTTCGTCCCCGAGGACCGCTCCACGGACGGGCTCGTGGGGCCCTTCACCGTGGCCGAGAACCTGGTCCTGGACCTCTACGGCGACGACCGCTTCTCCCACGGGCCCTCCCTGCGCCTGGGCGAGATCCAGACCAACGCCCGCCGTGCCGTCGAGGAGTTCGACGTGCGGACCCCGTCGGTGGACGCCCCGGTGCAGACGCTCTCCGGCGGCAACCAGCAGAAGGTCGTGATCGCCCGGGAGCTGTCCCGGCCCCTCGAGCTCTTCCTCGCCTCCCAGCCCACCCGCGGGGTGGACGTCGGGTCGATCGAGTTCATCCACGAGCAGATCGTCGCCGAGCGGGACAAGGGCGTGCCCGTGCTCATCGTCTCCACCGAGCTCGACGAGGTCTACGCGCTCGCGGACCGCATCGCCGTGTTCTTCCACGGCCGCATCATGGGCATCGTCGGCCCCGACACCCCGCGGGACGTCCTGGGCCAGATGATGGCCGGGGCCACCGTCGAGGAGGCCCGCGCCTCCGCCCCCCCGCACACCGCCCCGCACACGAAGGAGCAGGCATGAGCGCCACCGGAGCGGCCCCCGCGGTCGCCGAGCAGCAGAGCGTGCCGCCGCCCACGGCCACCACCCCCGACGCCCCGCGGCGCACCTGGCTGGGCTCGGCGCTGCAGTCGGTGCTCGCGATCGTCGCGGCCCTGGTGCTGGGCGGGCTGCTGATCGCCGTGACCGACGAGCGCGTCGCCGACGCCGCGGGCTACTTCTTCGCCCGCCCCGGGGACACCCTCGCCGCGATGTGGGCCGCGGCGTCGTCCGCCTACGAGGCCATGTTCTACGGCGCCGTCTACAACCCCAGCGGCACGACCTTCGCCCAGCGGATCTACCCGCTCACCGAGACCCTCACCGTGGCCACCCCGCTGATCCTCGCCGGTCTCGGCGTGGCCGTGGCCTTCCGGGCGGGGCTGTTCAACATCGGCGCCCAGGGCCAGCTGCTGATCGGTGCGGCCCTCGCCGCGTGGGTGGGCTTCGCCTGGCAGCTGCCGGTGGGCGTGCACCTGCTCGCCGTGGTCCTCGCCGGCGCCCTGGGCGGGGCCCTGTGGGGCGGGATCGTCGGGCTGCTCAAGGCCCGCACCGGCGCCCACGAGGTGATCCTCACGATCATGCTCAACTACATCGCGCTGAACCTGGTCGCCTACCTGCTGACCCGGCCCGCGTTCCTGCGCCCCGGCTCCTCGAACCCGATCAGCCCGCAGGTCGCCGAGACCGCGATGTTCCCGCGGCTGCTGGGGGAGCAGTTCCGCCTGCACTGGGGCTTCGTGCTCGCGGTCCTCGCCACCGTGTTCGTGGCGTGGCTGCTCCACCGCTCCACGGTGGGCTTCGAGCTGCGCGCCGTGGGCGCCAACCCGCGCGCGGCCCGCACCGCCGGCATCTCCGTCACGCGCGGCTACGTCGTCGTCATGCTGCTCGCGGGCGCACTGGCCGGCCTCGCGGGCGTCGCGCAGATCGCCGGCACCGAGCGGGCGCTGACCTCCGGGATCGCCGCGTCCTTCGGCTTCGACGCGATCACGGTGGCCCTGCTGGGCCGGTCCAGGCCGTGGGGGACCTTCTTCGCCGGCCTGCTCTACGGCGCCTTCCGCGCCGGGGGCGTCACGATGCAGTCGATGACCGGCACGAACATCGACATCGTGCTGGTCGTGCAGTCGCTGATCGTGCTGTTCATCGCCCTGCCGCCGCTGCTGAGGACCGGCCAGGACCGGGTCCGCCGCCGGCGCGGACGGGGCACCACCACCATCGCCACCGAGGGGGCCCGGGTATGAGCTCGCAGGAACCGACACCGCAGCCCGAGAGCGCCCCGTGGGCCGGCGGCAGCACCGCCACCACCGCCGCTGACACCGCCACCGCGCCGGCCGAGGCCGAGCTGTCCACGGCGGCGGCCAACGAGGTCGTGGGCGTGACCAGCTGGCGCACCCCCGTGGTCCTGGCCCTGCTGAGCGCCGTGGCCCTCGTCCTGTTCGCGCTCAACGCCCCGGACACCCGGGTCGCCTTCCGCGTCTCCGAGGACGGCGACCTCTTCCGCGTGCCGGACCTCGCGGTCAACGGCGTGGTGTGGGGCTGGCTCACCGTGGTCGTGCTCCTCGCACTGACGGCCCTGGCCTTCGTGCGCGCCCGGGCCCGGGCGCAGCTGCCGCGCTGGGCGGTGCTGGTGTTCGGCTTCTTCTTCGTCAGCGGCTTCCTCGTGTGGGTCGTGGGCAGCTCGCGCACCCCGGACGTGTCCCTCTCGGGCCTGCTGGCCGGGTCCGTGGCCCTGGCCATCCCGCTGATCTTCGGCTCCCTGGGCGGACTGCTGTGCGAGCGCTCCGGGGTCGTGAACATCGCGATCGAGGGCCAGCTGCTGTTCGGCGCCTTCTCCGCGGCCGTGGCCGGGTCCCTGTCCGGCAGCGCCTGGGTGGGTCTGCTGGCCGCCGTGGTCGGCGCGGCCCTGGTCTCCCTGGTCCTCGCCGTCTTCTCGATCACCTACAAGGTCAACCAGGTGATCGTGGGCGTGGTGCTCAACGTGCTGGTCTCCGGGCTGACCGGCTTCCTGTTCGCCACGGTCCTGGAGACCAACGCGAGCGTGTTCAACTCCCCGCCGCGGCTGCCGCGCTTCGCCGTGCCCGTGCTCTCCGAGATCCCCGTGGTCGGCCCCATCCTCTTCGACCAGTCCGTGATCGGGTACCTGATGTACGTGGCGGTGGCCGTGGTGTGGTTCGCCCTCTACCGCACCCGCTGGGGACTGCGCACCCGCGCGGTGGGCGAGCACCCCAAGGCCGCGGACACCCTGGGCGTGAGGGTCAACGCGCTGCGCTTCCGCAACGTGCTGCTCGGCGGTATGGTCGCCGGTGTCGGCGGGGCGTTCTACACCCTGGTCTCCGTCTCCGCGTTCACCCGGGACATGACCTCCGGTGCGGGGTACATCGCCCTGGCCGCGCTGATCTTCGGCCGGTGGAACCCCATCGGGGCGCTGCTCGCGTCGCTGCTGTTCGGCTTCGCGTCCAACCTCCAGTCGATCCTGTCCTTCCTGGGCACCCCGGTGCCCAGCCAGTTCCTGGCGATGCTCCCGTACGTCGTGACGATCCTGGCGGTGGCCGGGCTCGTCGGCGCCTCCCGCGCCCCGGCGGCCTCGGGCCAGCCCTACACCAAGGAGTGAGCCCATCGTGACCGAGCACCAGCCCCCGGCGGGGACCGCAGCCGAGCACGGCGCCCCGGAGGACGCCGTGGACTGGGCGCGTCTGCTCGCGGCCGCCGTCGCCGCCCGCGAGCACGCCTACGTCCCGTACTCGCGCTTCCCCGTGGGCGCGGCCGCCCTGACCGAGGACGGGCGGGTGGTCTCCGGGTGCAACGTGGAGAACGCCTCCTACGGTCTGACGCTGTGCGCGGAGTGCTCCCTGGTCTCGGCCCTGCACATGTCCGGCGGCGGCCGGCTCGCCGCCTTCGTCTGCGTGGACGCCGGCGGCGACGTCCTGATGCCCTGCGGGCGCTGTCGTCAGCTGCTGTACGAGCACCGCGCGCCCGGTCTGCGGCTGCTCACCGTCTCCGGGGTGCGGACCATGGCCGAGGTCCTGCCCGACGCCTTCGGCCCCGAGCACCTCTGACGGGTCGCGGGCGCCTCCGACGAGTCCTCCGGCGGTCCTCCGCCGCCGCACCGCACCTCCTCCCGAAAGGACCCCTCATGACCGAGCAGTTCGACGCCGTCGACGTCATCCGCACCAAGCGCGACGGCGAGGCGCTCTCGCCCGCACAGATCGCGTGGGTGGTGGACGCCTACACCCGCGGGGCCGTGGCGGAGGAGCAGATGAGCGCGCTGGCCATGGCGATCTTCCTGCGCGGCATGGACCGGGACGAGATCGCGGGCTGGACCCGGGCGATGATCGCCTCGGGGGAGCGGATGGACTTCTCGCAGCTCGTGCGCTCCGGGGCCCGCTCGGCGACCAGCGACAAGCACTCGACCGGCGGGGTGGGGGACAAGATCACGCTGCCGCTGGCCCCGCTCGTGGCGGTCTACGGGGTGGCCGTCCCGCAGCTGTCGGGCCGCGGGCTCGGCCACACCGGCGGCACCCTGGACAAGCTCGAGTCGATCCCCGGGTGGCGCGCCGCGCTGACCAACGCGGAGATGATGGACCAGCTGCGCGACGTCGGCGCCGTGATCTGCGCCGCCGGCTCCGGCCTGGCCCCGGCCGACAAGAAGCTCTACGCGCTGCGTGACGTCACCGGCACGGTGGAGTCCATCCCGCTCATCGCGTCCTCCATCATGTCCAAGAAGATCGCCGAGGGCACCCAGTCCCTGGTGCTCGACGTCAAGGTCGGCTCCGGCGCGTTCATGAAGGACCTCGCGTCCGCCCGCGAGCTGGCCCGCACCATGGTGGACCTCGGCACGGACGCCGGCGTCACGACCACCGCGCTGCTCACCGACATGTCCACGCCACTGGGCCTGGCGGTCGGCAACGCCGTGGAGGTCCAGGAGTCCGTGGACGTGCTCGCCGGGGGAGGCCCGGCCGACGTCGTGGAGCTCACCGTGGCGCTCGCCGCGGAGATGCTCGACGCCTCCGGGATCCCCGACGCCGACCCCGCGGAGGCCCTGCGGGACGGCCGGGCCATGGACGTGTGGCGGGCGATGATCTCCGCCCAGGGCGGGGACCCCGACGCCCCGCTGCCGCAGGCCCGGGAGTCCGAGACCGTCACGGCCGAGGCCGACGGGGTGCTCACGGAGCTCGACGCCTACAAGGTCGGGCTGGCCTCATGGCGTCTCGGCGCGGGCCGGGCCCGCCGGGAGGACCCGGTCCAGGCCGGGGCCGGAGTCCTGCTGCACGCCAAGCCGGGCGACCCCGTCCGGGCGGGCCAGCCGCTGCTGACGCTGCGCACCGACACCCCCGAGCGCTTCGCCCGGGCCCGGGAGGCCCTCGAGGGCGCCGCCGTGGTCCTGCCCTCGGCCCCGGAGGACCGTGCGGCCCGCGGGGTGGTCCTCGAGACCGTGCGCTGAGACCGCCGGGAGGGGGCCCGCGGGCGCGCCTATACTGCGGAGAGAACCAGCGCGAAACGAGAACCGAGGGCGTGCGCACACGCTCAGAAGGGTGGGTCCAGTTGGGTCTGCGAGGCATTTTCCGGAAGAACAGCGGTGACGGCAGGTCGCAGGAGACGGCCCCGGAGGGCCGCCCGGCCGCTCCGCCCGCCGGGCAGACCGGTCCCGGCGACGCCGAGGGGCGAGCGGGCGCACCCGTGAGCCCGGGCCGGGAGCACGAGGCGCCCGGGGCCGGGGAGGCCCGTCCGGTGCCGCCGGAGGGGCCGCTGGCCGTTCTCGTGGAGCGGCTGACCTCCCGCGGTGCCGACCGCGCCGTGCTCACCCTGGTCCAGCGCGGCAACACCATGACGCACCAGACGGAGCAGTCCGTGGGGGACGTGGCCCCGTCCGTGGAGTCGGGCACCGTGGACCAGGACTCGCCGCTCTTCGACCCGGTCGCCGACCTCTACAGCGAGGCCATGTCCTCCCCCCGGGGCGCGTGGCAGAGCGCCCGCATCGAGGTGGGCCCGGAGCAGGACGGGGTCCGTCCCGTCGTGACGACCTACGGGTTCGCCGACGGCGCCGAGGACGTGCAGACCTGGCGGTCGGGCCGTCCGACCCCGGCGCCCCCGGCGAGCGCCGTGGGGACGGACGGCGACGAGCGTCCCGGTGACCGGGCCGCCGCGGACGCCCCGGCGCCCGAGCAGCGCCCCGACGAGCGGTGGACCGAGGAACCCGGGGACCGCTCCGGGACCGGCACCGCGGAGGCCGCGGCGCAGGACGCCGAGGCCTTGGGCAGCGATGCGACGGCGGACGCCCCGTCCGCTCCCCGGACCGGCGGCACGCCGGTCATCACCGAGGTCGACGGGCCCACCGGCTCCTCCGCCGGGCGAACCGCGCCGGGGACCGCGACCGGGAGCGACGACGCCCAGCGCGTCCCCGACCACGTCGACCACGAGGAGTGGCACGAGGACGTCGAGCCGCCGGCCCCCACGGGCGCCGGCGCCGCCGCTGCCGCCGCGGTCGCGGCCGGCACCGCGGCCGGCGAGGACCAGGACTCCTCCGCGCCGGAGACCGCCGTCTCCACCGACGTCTCCCCGTCCTACCGCGCCCCGTCCGGGGCTACGGACCGCCCCTCGCAGGACGCCCTCGCCGAGGGCAACCTCGTGCTCAAGGAGGCCGACGTGCTGCGCCGGCTCGCGGCCGCCCAGCGGCGCCTGTTCGGCCCGGACGGCACCGCCATGGACGTCTCCACCGTCCTGGTGCGCATCCGTGCCCTGGGCACCTACTACGACGCCCTCACGCACGTGCGCAAGAACGGCTTCTGGGACCAGCGCCGCACCTTCGACCTGGTCCCCGAGGACCTGCTGCACGTGCAGGAGTTCAAGGACGAGTCCTACGTGGAGGGCACCGGCGCTCCGCTGGCCATGATGTTCCGCTTCCGCCCGGGCATCCCCCCGGAGGTGTCCTTCGACTACGCGGACGAGGAGGCGTTCGTGCGCTACGAGGAGCGGCTGCCCGCGCAGAACTACCTCGAGGAGCTGCGCATGTACCCGCGGACCGGGGCGAACATCCCGCAGCACATGAACGAGGCCCTGCAGGACTGGAACTACTGAGCCCGTGATGCTGACGTCCGCCGAACGCGGTCCGGCCCGTGTGCCGGACCGCCTGCTCCGCGACCTGCCCAAGGTCTGCCTGCACGACCACCTGGACGGCGCGCTGCGCCCGGCCACGGTGGTCGAGCTGGCCGCCGCCGCCGGGCACCGCCTGCCGGCCGAGGAGCCCGAGGCCCTCGGCCGGTGGATCCGCGCCAGCGCCGACTCCGGCTCGCTGGTGCGCTACCTGCAGACGTTCGAGCACACCGTAGCCGTGATGCAGTCCCCCGAGGCGCTCGTGCGCTGCGCCCGGGAGTACGTCGAGGACCTCGTCGCCGAGGGCGTCGTGCACGCGGAGGTCCGGTGGGCGCCGGAGCAGCACACCGCGGGCGGGCTCTCGATGGCCGAGGCCGTCGAGGCCGTCCGGCTCGGGCTCTCCGAAGGGGTGCTCGCCGCGGAGGACGCCGGGCACATCGTTTCCGTCACCCAGATCCTGTGCGCCATGCGCCACGCCGAGCGGTCCCTCGAGGTCGCCCGCCTGGTGGTCGACAACCGGGACCGCGGCGTCGTGGCCTTCGACCTCGCCGGTCCCGAGGACGGCTTCCCGCCGGTGCGCCACCGGGCGGCCCTCGAGCTGCTCGCCGACGAGCTCATGCCGGTCACCCTGCACGCCGGCGAGGCGGCGGGCATCGGGTCCATCCGGGACGCCCTGGCCACGGGCCGCGCCCTGCGTCTGGGCCACGGGGTGCGCATCGCGGAGGACATCGAGATCGAGGAGGAGGACGGCGTCGCCGTCGTCACGCTCGGCCGCACGGCCGAGTGGGTCCGGGACCGGGGCATCGCGCTCGAGGTCTGCCCCACGTCCAATCTCCAGACCGGCGCGGTGGCCGCCTTCGGTGCCGCCCCCGAGCGGCACCCGGTGGACATGCTCTACCGCACGGGCTTCACGGTGACCATCTCCCCGGACAACCGGCTGATGAGCGGTACGTCGGTGACCGGCGAGCTCGCCTATCTCGTGACCCACTTCGGCTACGGGCTCGAGGACCTGGAGCAGCTGCAGCGCAACGCGGCGGCCGCCGCGTTCCTGCCCCTGGAGGACCGCAGCGCGCTGGAGGGCATCATCACGGAGGGCTTCGAAGGGATGCACGGATGAGCCAGGGACACGGGACGGACGACGTCCCCGCCGGACTGGGCGTGCCCGAGCGCACCGCGCAGCGCTTCGCGGAGCTCGTGGCGGTCATGGACCGGCTGCGCTCGCCGGGCGGGTGCGCCTGGGACGGCCAGCAGACCCACGAGTCCCTCGTGCGCTATCTCGTGGAGGAGGCCTACGAGGTGGTCGAGGCCGTCGAGGCCGAGGGCGGCCCGGCGGCCCACGCCGCCCTGCTGGTCGAGGAGCTCGGCGACGTCCTGCTGCAGGTGGTCTTCCACGCGCGCGTCGCCCAGGAGCGCCCGCGCGCCGAGGGCGGGTTCGACGTCTCCGACGTGCTGGAGGCGATCACCGCCAAGCTGGTGCGCCGCCACCCGCACGTCTTCGACCCCGGGGCGTCCGGGGACGTGGCGGGGGAGCAGACCCTCGACCAGCTGCACTCCCGCTGGGAGGACCTCAAGAAGGCCGAGAAGCCGGAGCGGACCGGGCCCTTCGACGGCATCCCCCCGCACCTGCCCGCCCTGGCCCTCGCGGAGAAGACCCTCGCCCGGGCCCGCAAGCACGATCTCGAGCCCCCGTCCCCCCACGGGCAGGAGGCCTCCGGCCCGCACACCGAGGAGGAACTGGGGGAGGCCCTGTTCGCGCTGGTGCGCACCGCCTCCTCCCGCGGACTGGACGCCGAGCGGGCCCTGCGCGGGGCCGCCCGCTCCTACGCCGCCGCCCGGGACGGCGGCTGAGCCCGTCCCGGGCCGCCGCCGGCAAGGACCGGGCCGCCACGAGTCGCTAGGCTGGATCCGGCAGGGGCGCCAGGTCGTGACGGGGCGTGCCCCGACGGGTGCCCGGCACCGGTCTCCCGCCCGCCCCGCACGTTCCACGCCAGCACCACCGTCAGCACGAACGCCAGCACCAACGTCAGGAGCACCACATGGCCATGATCACCGCAGTGCACGCCCGTCAGATCCTCGACTCCCGCGGCAACCCGACCGTGGAGGTCGAGGTCCTCCTGGAGGACGGCAGCTACGGCCGGGCGGCCGTCCCCTCGGGCGCCTCGACCGGAGCCTTCGAGGCCGTCGAGCGCCGCGACGGCGACAAGAAGGTGTACCTCGGCAAGGGCGTCCTCGACGCCGTGAAGGCCGTGGACGAGGAGATCGCCGAGGCCGTGATCGGTCTCGACGCCACCGACCAGCGCCTGATCGACCGGACCATGCTCGACCTCGACGGCACGGACAACAAGGGCAGCCTCGGCGCCAACGCGATCCTGGGCGTCTCCCTCGCCGTGGCCCGCGCGGCCGCCAACGCCTCCGACCTGGAGCTCTACAAGTACCTGGGCGGGCCCAACGCCCACGTGCTGCCGGTGCCGATGATGAACATCCTCAACGGCGGCTCCCACGCGGACTCCAACGTGGACATCCAGGAGTTCATGATCGCCCCGATCGGCGCGGCGACCTTCTCGGAGGCCCTGCGCACCGGTGTGGAGGTCTACCACTCCCTCAAGGCCGTGCTCAAGGAGCGCGGGCTGGCCACCGGCCTGGGCGACGAGGGCGGCTTCGCCCCGAACCTCGAGTCCAACCGTGCGGCCCTGGACCTCATCTCCGAGGCGATCGGGAAGGCCGGCTACACCCTCGGCACCGACGTGGCGCTCGCCCTCGACGTCGCCTCCTCCGAGTTCTTCGAGAACGGCTCCTACAGCTTCGAGGGCAAGCAGCTGAGCGCCGCGGAGATGACCACCTACTACGAGGAGCTCGTGCGGGACTACCCGATCGTCTCCATCGAGGACCCGCTGGACGAGGACGACTGGGAGGGCTGGCAGACCCTGACCGCCTCCGTGGGCGCCAAGGTGCAGATCGTCGGCGACGACCTCTTCGTCACCAACCCGGAGCGGCTCTCCCGCGGCATCGAGGAGGGCGCCGGCAACGCGCTGCTCGTGAAGGTCAACCAGATCGGCTCCCTCACGGAGACCTTCGACGCCATCTCCCTGGCCCAGCGGCACATGTTCCACTGCATGATCTCCCACCGCTCGGGCGAGACCGAGGACACCACGATCGCCGACATCGCGGTGGCCACCAACGCCGGGCAGATCAAGACCGGCGCACCGGCCCGCTCCGAGCGCGTGGCGAAGTACAACCAGCTGCTGCGCATCGAGGAGGAGCTCGGCGACGCCGCCCGCTACGCGGGCGCCTCGGCGTTCCCGCGCTACACCGCGAAGTGAGCCGACGCGGCGGCCGGCGGGTCCGGCCGCCGCGGGGGCGGGCCGTCCCCGGACGGCCCGCCCCCTGAGCGCTAGACTGGTCCCCGTACCCGCCCGTTCCCCATGAGGTCCCCATGCCCGCTCCCCGTCCTCGCACCACCCGCCTGCTCGGCGGCCGGGACGCCGCGCAGGGCGCCGCGCCGGGGACCCGCCGGCCGGGCGGCGGCTCCAGCGCCGTGGGCTCTCCCACCCCCGCCCGCACCTTCAGCGGCCGTTTCCTGCTCCTGACGCTCGTGGCCGTGCTCATCGTCTTCCTGGCGGCCCCGACCACCAAGATCTGGCTCGAGCAGCGCGCCGAGATCGCGGCTCTCGAGCAGTCCATCGCCGACATGGAGGCCGAGCAGGCGTCCCTGGAGGACCGGGTGGACCAGTGGTCCGACGAGACCTACGTCAAGCAGCAGGCCCGGGACCGGCTCCTCTACGTCATGCCGGGGGAGCGGTCCTACCTCGTGGTGGGCGCCGAGGAGATGGAGGGCGCCGTGGTCGACTCCTCGGCGGCCCAGGTGGAGGCCGAGAAGCCCGCCTGGGTGGACGCACTCTGGGACTCCGTGGTCGCCTCCGCCTACGAGGACGCCGCCGCAGCACCGGAGACGCTCGGCACCGAGGACACCACCGGCACCGCGGACACCACGGGCACCGACGAGACCACCGGCACCGACAGCACCGACAGCATCGACAGCACCGGCACCGGGACCACGGACGGCACCGGTGCCGCCGAGGACACCGGCGGGGCCGCGGACGCCGGGACCCCCGTCCCGGCGGACGGCGCCGCCGAGGGGACCCCCGCCCCGACGGGCGGGACCGACGAGCCGCAGGACGCGGCGACGGACAGCCGCGGCACGGCCGCGGAGTGAGGAACGGCGTGAACTTCCAGCACGGACACGAACCCGGCGAGGCGGCGGGCGGACCGCACGCCCCGCGGGGGCTCGGGGTGACGGCCGAGACGGTCGCGCCCACGGCCCTGGACCTGCAGGTCCTGTCCCGCCAGCTCGGGCGCCCGGTCCGCGACGTCGTCGAGATCCCGGCCCGATGCACCTGCGGGAACCCGCTCGTGGCGGCCACCGCGCCCCGGCTGGCCAACGGGACGCCGTTCCCCACCGTGTTCTACCTGGCCCACCCGGTGATCACGGCCGCGGTGTCCCGGCTCGAGGCCGGCGGGCTGATGTACGAGATGTCCGACCGGATCCTGCAGGACGAGGAGCTCGCCGCGGCCCACCGCGCCGCGCACGAGGACTACCTCGCCGAGCGCGCCCGGATCGGGGCCCGGGCGGGCACGGGGCCCGTCCCCGAGATCGAGGGCATCTCCGCCGGGGGCATGCCCGTGCGCGTCAAGTGCCTGCACGTGCTCGCCGGCCACGCCCTGGCGGCCGGCCGCGGCGTCAACGTGCTCGGCGACGAGACCCTGGAGGCCATCGCCGAGTGGTGGACCCCCGGAACCTGTCACTGCGACCCGGCCTGGCGCGACGCCTGAGTCCCCAACCGGTCCGCTCCGGCGGCCCGGCGTTCCCCCGCCCCCACCACCCCCACCACCCCGAGGACGACCCATGCGCGTAGGCGCCATCGACTGCGGCACCAACTCCATCCGCCTGCTCATCGCCGACACCCGGGAGGAGGACGGCCGCACGGTCCTCGGCGACCTGGTGCGGGAGATGCGCGTGGTCCGGCTGGGCCAGGGCGTGGACGCCACCGGCTGGCTGGCGGAGGCGGCCCTGGAGCGCACCTTCGCGGCCGCCGACGAGTACGCCCGGCTCCTGGCGGAGCACGGCGTGGAGCAGCTGCGGTTCGTCGCCACGAGCGCGACCCGCGACGCCGGCAACCGGGACGTCTTCCTCGCGGGGATCCGCGAGCGACTCGGTGTGAGCCCCGAGGTGATCACCGGGGACGAGGAGGCGGAGCTGTCCTTCCTCGGCGCGGCCGCGGCCGTTCCCGGCACCGACCCGGAGGACCGGGTGCTCGTGGTCGACCTGGGCGGCGGCTCCACCGAGTTCGTGCTCGGCAACTCGCGGGGCGTCCGTGCCGAGCGCAGCGTGGACATCGGCTGCGTCCGGCTCACCGAGCGGCACCTGGGCTCCAACCCGCCCACGCCGGAGCAGCAGGAGGCCGTGCTGCGCGACGTCGACCACGCCGTGGACGTGGTGCTGCAGAGCGTGCCCCTGGCCGAGACCACCCACCTCGTGGGGGTGGCCGGCACGATCACCACTGTCACCGCGCACGCGCTCGGGCTGCCCGGCTACGACCCGGAGGCGATCGACGGGACCGAGCTGCAGGCCGACAGGATCGACCGGGCGTGCCGGGAACTCACGGCCATGACCCGCAAGGAACGGGCCGCGCTGCCCTACATGCACGAGGGCCGGGTCGACGTCATCGGCGGCGGAGCCCTCGTGTGGCGCCGGATCGTGGAGCGGGTCGGGGCCGCCACCGGCGGCCGGGTGTGCACGGCGATCGCCAGCGAGCACGATATTTTGGACGGGATCGCCCTGTCCCAGATCGGCTGACCGGCCCCGACCCGGAAGGACCCATGGCCTCCACCCCCGTGCGTCGCCGCGCTCCGCGCCCCCGCGTGCCCGTGCGGTGGACGGCAGCGGCGGCCGTGTGCGCCGTGGCCGGCACCGCCGTGGCGGGGCCGGCCCACGCCCGGCCGCCCGCCCCGGCCCCCAGCATCCCGATCGAGGACCCCGTCACCGCGGCGCCCGGCGAGAGCCCCGCCCCGGACACCTCGCGGATCGCCGAGGACGGCATCCGCTCCCTGCAGTACTGGCTGGACGAGTACGGGGTGCGCGAGGCCTGGAAGGAGTCGACGGGGGAGGGCGCCCGGATCGCGGTCATCGACACGGGGGTGGACGGTACCCACCAGGACCTGGAGGGCGCCGTCGTCGGCGGCACCGACGTCTCGGGCGGGGGCGCCGACGACGGCCAGAAGGGCCTCGGCACGGAGCCCGAGCACGGGACCCTCGTGGCCTCCGTGGCCGCGGGCCGCGGCCACGTGGCCCCGGGCGGGCGCGACGACGCCGGACCCGGCCAACCCGCCGGCGTGGTCGGCGTGGCCCCCGACGCCGAGGTGCTCGCCGTGTCCACGTGGCTGGGCGGCGAGACCTCCGAGGTCCGCAGCGTGGACGAGCAGCTCCCGGACGCCGTCCGGTGGGCCGTGGACCAGGGCGCGGACGTCATCAACATGTCCGTGGGCTCCAACACCACCTCCTGGCCCGAGAGCTGGGACGAGGCCTTCCTCTACGCCGAGGAGAAGGACGTCCTGATCGTCGCCTCCGCGGGCAACCGGGGATCCGGGCTCGTCCAGGTGGGCGCCCCGGCCACCATCCCCGGGGTGCTCACGGTGGGCGGCGTGGGCCGCACCGGTGAGGCGAGCTGGGAGTCCTCCTCCCAGGGCATCTCCATCGCCGTCGCCGGCCCCTCCGAGGACATGGTGGGCGCCATCCCCGGGGACCGCTACGCCTCCTGGGCGGGGACCTCCGCGTCCGCGCCCGTGGTCGCGGGCACCGCCGCCCTCATCAAGGCGAAGTGGCCCGAGATGAGCTCCGCCCAGGTCGCCAACCGGATCATCTCCACCGCCCGGGACACCGGGGCCCCGGGCAAGGACCCGCTCTACGGCTACGGGGTGCTCGACGTCGAGGCCGCGCTGACCGAGGACGTCCCCGAGGTCGAGGCGAACCCGCTGGGCAGCATGCGGCAGTGGGTGCAGGTGCACCGGCCGAGCTCCCGGGCGACCCCCGGGGCCACGCCCTCGGAGAGCTCCGCACCGGTCACCGAGGAGGTCGAGGCCGAGGTCGCCCCGCCCGAACCGGTCGCCCCGATCGACGAGACGGGCCTGCTGCCCGTGGTGGTGCTCACAGGATTCGGTCTGCTCGTCCTGGGCCTGACCGCCGGCGCCGCGGTGCACATCCGCCGCATCGTGCGCGAGGACGCGGACGGCGGAGCCTGAGCCGGTGTCCCGCCCGATCCCGGACACGGTGGCGGGGCTTCCGCCGGGGATCCGGGGCCGACAGCTTTCTGAGTAGACTCGGGGGCATGTCTTTCACTCAACTGGCCAAGGATCGTCCGCGCCTTCTGATCGTCGGCGGAGGCTACGTCGGCTTCACCGTGGCGCAGGAACTGCAGAAGCGGATCAAGGACTCCGGCGGGGTCGTGACCGTCGTCGACCCCAACCCGTACATGACCTACTTGCCCTTCCTCCCGGAGGTGGCCGCCGGCAACATCGAGGGGCGCCACGCCGTGGTCCCGCACCGTCAGCACCTGCGCGACTGCGAGCTCATCGGCGGGCGCGTGATCGGCGTCGACCACGCCAACCGCACCGCGACCGTCCAGGGCGTCGACGAGGGCGAGACCTTCGAGCTCGCCTACGACGAGATCGTGATCTCTGGCGGGTCCGTCACCCGCGCCTTCCCGATCGAGGGCCTCGCCGAGAACGGCATCGGCCTGAAGTCCATCGAGGAGGCCGTCGGGCTGCGCGACTGGGTCCTCGAGCGCATCGAGTACGCCTCCCTGACCTCCGACGAGGACGAGCGCCGCCGCGCGCTGACCTTCGTCGTCGTCGGCGGCGGGTACGCCGGCACGGAGGGCCTCGCCGAGATCGAGGACATGGCCCGCAGCGCCGTGGAGCGCAACGACCGCCTGCAGCCCTCCGATCTGCGCTTCGTGCTGATCGAGGCCATGGGCCGGATCATGCCGGAGGTCTCCGAGGAGCGGGCCGAGAAGGTCGTGGCCCACCTGCGCAGCCGCGGCATCGAGGTGCTGCTCAACACCTCCCTCGACTCCGCCGTGGACAAGCACCTGAAGCTGATCAACATGCAGGACAAGTCCCCGGCCGGCGAGATCGACACGGACACCCTCGTCTGGACCGCCGGCGTGCAGGCCAACCCCCTGGTGAAGAACACCGACTTCCCGCTGGACCAGCGCGGGCGCGTGCGCGCCGGGGCCGACCTGCGGATCACCGGCGACGACGGGCCCCTCGAGGGTGCCTGGGCCGCCGGAGACGTCGCGGCCGTCCCGGACCTGACCGGCGGCGGCGTCGGCGGGTTCTGCGTGCCGAACGCCCAGCACGCCGTGCGCCAGGCCCGCGTCCTGGCCAAGAACGTCCTGGCCGCCCGCGCGGGCAAGCCGCTGGAGGACTACTACCACGAGAACCTCGGCGCAGTGGCCGGCCTCGGCCTCTACAAGGGCGTGGCCAGCATCAAGAACCTGCCCGGCATCAAGGGCAACGGGGTCGAGTTCTCCGGCTTCCCGGCGTGGATGATGCACCGCCTCTACCACGGCTACGCGATCCCCACCGTGGAGCGCAAGGCCCGGGTGTTCTCCGAGTACGTGCTGAACGCCGTGTTCGGCCGCGACACCGCGCCGATCCGGAACGCGCGCGAGCCCCGGCTGAACTTCCAGGAGGCCACCGGCACCGCCCCGGCCGCCAGCAAGGCCAGCCTCTGACACCACCGTCCGACCCGCTCGACCCCGCTCCGGCACCGGCCGGCGGCGGGGTCGAGCCGTTCCCGGGCCCGGCACGGGCGGGAGGGGATGGTCCGCGAAGCGCACATCTCCTTGTGGGCGGGCGCTGCGTTCCCTAGGCTGACGCGACCGCGGAACACCGTCTCGCGGCCACCGCACGCGAAGAAGGGTGCACCCATGGACCACCACGTCTCCGTCCTCGTCCAGGTCGACCGGCAGGGCGCCGCCGTGCGCCTGGTCGTCAGCGGATGCCTGACCGAGCACAACCACCAGGCCGTGCGTCCGCTCGTCCTCCGGGCGCGCACCCTGTTCCCGCCGGCGAACGTCTCGGTCGATCTGACCTGCGCCGACCACGTGGAGGCCTCCGCGGTGGACCTGCTGCGCTGGTCACTCGACGAGGACGCCATGCTCGAGCAGATCGGCCCGGTGGAGCTCGTGCTCCCGGATCCGCTGCCCGAGCACCGCCCCGCACTGCACCGCGGGCACCGCGGCCGGGACGCGGCGTCCGGACTCGCGGCCTGAACAGGCACCTCGCCCACCAGGACGAGCGCGCACCGGGCGGGGCGCGCCCCGGACAGCGCGCCGACCGGTTCAGGCGGCCAACCATCCGGGAGCCCGCTGGTCCATGGGAGCATCCTTCTTCGCATGCATTCCGTCGGCCGTCTGCTGGACCGCTCCTCAGCCTAGGCATCGCGCGGCGGTCGTCACCAGCGGCCTGCCCGCACAACGCCGGACAGCCGGCCCGCGAGCCGCCGCAGCTCGGCGTCCTGCCCCGGGTCGTGCGCGGTGCCCGTCCCGGACCGGTCACCGGCGACTAGGCTCGGAGCAGAACGGAAGGTCCTCGGGCGCCGCGGTGCCCTGCCGATGCGCCCCGGTGCGCCCGACCCGCCCGGTAGTCCGGACGACGGTGGACGGTGGACGGAGCCGGGCGCGCGACGAGAGAGGACGACGATGCGGACGACGACGGTGGGGATCATGGCCGATCCCGGCCTGCCGGAGAAGGTGGCGCGGCGGGTCGCGGAGGACCTGCCCGGGGTGCTGTCGGAGCGCTCCGGTCCGGACGTCTCCTGGGAGATCGAGGTCAGCCGCGAGACGCTGCCGCTGACCGAGGAGGGCGCCATCCCCCTGCTGGACCGGGCGGAGGAGCTGCGGGAGCGCTACGGCTGGGACGTCGTGGTCTACCTGACGGACCTGCCCCGCTCCCACGGCGGGGCCCCGATGGTGTGCGAGCTCAGCGCCGAGGCGGCCGCGGCGCTCGTCTCCCTGCCGACCCTGGGCCTCGACCACTTCTCGCAGAAGGCGCGCCGGCTGCTCGCCGCACTGGTCGACGCCCTGCAGGAGGGCACCGCGCAGTGTCCCTCCGCGACCGAGGTCGTGGAGGCGCTCGGGCACGGCCAGGTCCGCTGCGTGCTGCCGGACGGCGACAAGGACGTGTCCTACATCGTGCTGCCCGGACGGGCGAATCGACTGCGGCTGCTGGCGGGCATGGTGCTGAGCAACCGCCCCGGACGGCTCCTCCCCGCGCTGGCCAGTTGCGTGGCCGCCGCCGCGGCCACCGGCGCCTTCGGCATCTTCTACGCCTCCATCTGGAACATGTCCGACGCCCTGCACCCGGCGCGGCTGGCCATGATCAGCGTGGTGGTCACCGGAGCGCTCAGCGGATGGCTCATCTTCCACAACAGCCTGTGGAACCGGAGCAGGGACACCGACGAGCCCTGGCGGGCCGGGTCCGACAACGCCTCCACCGTCATCACCGTGTGGCTGAGCGTGGCCATGATGTACGCGGTGCTGTGGTCGCTGCTCTTCGCCGTGTCCCTGGCGGTGATCGAGGCCGACTACCTCCAGAGCCAGCTCGGCCATCCCGTCGGCGTCCTGGACTACGTGCACCTGTCCTGGCTGGCCGCGTCCCTGGGCACCCTCGCCGGAGCCCTGGGCTCGAACTTCGACAGCGACGAGGCCATCCGCGAGGCCACCTACAGCCGGCGGGAGCACCAGCGGCGGCAGCTCGCGGACACCTACGACGACTGAGGCCGGAGCGCGTCCGGGACGCTGCGGGCGGCGCTGATCTCCCGGGCGTCGAGCTCCACGGTGATCTCCTGGCACCGCTCCAGGGTGAGGGGATGGGCCCCGTCCGGGACGGTGAGGTACTCCTGCTCGAGCTGGCGGGAGACCTTGCTGTGGAGCACGTGCAGCTCCGTCTCGGCGAGCTCGGTCAGATCCGCGGGGAACGCCGCCTCCGGCGGCAGGTAGGTGCTGGGTGCCGGGTCACCCGGCACCGCTGGGTCGCCGCTCATGCCGCCCACCGGATTCCCGCGGCGTGCTCGGGGCACGTTTCCTCCAGGGACCGCCGGGCGGTGGATGCGAGGGATGGGTGGTGCACGGCGGCAGCCTCCTGCGTGTTCGACGACGACGCGGCCGGCTGCTCGACCACCGTCGAAGAATACTCGATCCGGACGGGTGGCGTCGCTCCGTCCGGCGTCGTGACCAGATAGGGTGGTGCGGCGCCCGAGAGGGCGACACCGGCCCCCATAGCCCAATCGGCAGAGGCAGCGGACTTAAAATCCGCTCAGTGTCAGTTCGAGTCTGACTGGGGGCACACACTGCCCGCAGCACCTCGCGGGAACCGGCCGATTCGCCGTTCCTCCTCCGAGCCCGACACCGAATCGGCACGGGGGCGATGTGTGCTCCTCCGGCCATAGGCCGCAGAGCTGACGGGAGGGCAGCAGAACTCGGCACGTCACCGCAATGGATCCCCCTGGGCGGCAAGCTTCTTCAGGAGCGGGTCGTCCTCTCCTGACTCCTGGCGGGGCTGCGGCCGGCTGAGCGCCTGAGGCGTCGTTAGGTCGTGTGACTCCGGGTGGTACGGACCCGCGCCATGGCGGTGTCTGCACCAGGGCGTGTCCGCAGTCGTCGAACACTTCAAACGCCTTGTCGGCATCGACGCTCACGCCCTGCACCCCACCTTCCGCGGCATCGAAACAGCACCGGTGACGTCGTCGATACGGGCACGTTCCCGACCACCGGCGCAGTGACCGGGCGCCGTTCGATGGGAACGACGGTACACACGGTCGGCGGGTACGGGCGTCGAACGTTGTCTGCGGCACGGCCCCGCCGTGGCAGGTGGGCGCATGGCCCTTACCCCACGCCTGCCGTGCGATGCCGCCGGCACCCGCCCACGGATGAGGGGTCAGAACACCCCGGGCGCTTCGTGGCGCGATGCGAGGACCACGACGGCGATCCGGGAGGCCACCTTGTCCAGACGGGCCCAGCGTCAACCCTCCGAGCGTCAGGAGTAGGGCATGCCGTCGCGGACGTGGATCCTGCTGGGAGCGCTCGGACTGTGCACGATCGCGACGTTGTGGTGCGCGGTCCGCAGCGGCGGGTCGGCCGCCTGGGCGCAGTTTTCCGGTCCGGCCTCGATGGACGTCTCCGTCTCCGGGTGGGCGGTCCGCAGGCGCGACAAGAGATCGACTCCCGGCCCGACGGAGCCCCGATGAGGGGCGTGGTGCTGGGCGTCTGCGCCGGGACGGCGGTCGTGGCGCTGGGCATGTGGATCATCTGGGTCTCCCGCGGGGTGTTCCCGATCTGGATCCTGCTGGCGGCCGTCGCCGTCCTCATCGGGCGTCCGGTGCTCGACTGGTTGGGGTGGCAGGTGCGGACCTACGAGCGCGACCGCCAGGACGAGGAGTAGCGCTCAACTCCGGTCGGTGCCGACCGGAACGACGACCGAGGCCCCCTCCCGGACGACTGCCCCTCAGGATCGGTGCTGCGAATGCTCATGCCTCGGGCTCCGTCGTGGAGCGCCAGGGGGTTCGTCGCCTCGCTCGAGGTCATGAAGTCGTCGTAGGTCACAGGCCCGCGACGATCCACGCCGAGCACTTGGGGTGAACCTGTGGTGGTGCCTAGCGTCGAAGCACGGCACTTCTGAGAGAAGTGGCACTGCGAACGGAGGGGATCATGAGTGACACCCACACATCCGTCGTCGGGCCCGTGCCCGGTGCCGGACAGGACCGGCGGGGAAAGGTGGACCGGATCTTCCACGCCCTCAACGCCCATGACGACACCGCGTACGTCCGTTTCTACGGTGCCGACGCGATCATGTACACCTCGACCGCACCGGAGCCGGTGCGCGGCCAGGCGGCGATCCAGCGGGAGATCCAGCAGTGGTTCACTGCGATGCCGGACATGATGCTCCAACTGGAGGAGCTGCTCGTGGACGGGGCCTCTGCAGTGTCCCGCTTCCAGTTCGTCGGAACCCACACCGGACCCATGGCGACCCCATCAGGAGAGGTGCCACCGACGGGCAGAAGAGTGTCGGTGCCCATGGCGGTCTTCAGCCGGGAGGACGACAACGGTCTGATCGTCGAGGAACACCGCTTCCTGGACATGATGGGCTTCCTCCAGCAGCTGGGGCTCACCTGACCGCTCGCGTCGCCGACGCCCTGCGGGCTCCGGGGCGGGGCACCGGGGTGTCGGCCGAGACGGATGGACCGGATCGGGCGTCCTGAGTCTCGAACTCCGCGAGTTCGTCCTCGTCGTCGCAGGCGGCCAGGGCTGCCCGCCGGTTCACCATCGGTTCGAGAGGTCGCTCCGAGTCCCGAGCTCATCCTTCAGCGTGTGCGCGACGTCGGCGGGGCTGCGGATGATCACCCGGTTGGCCGCGTGCGGGAGGTGCTCATCGGAGGAAATGTCGGTGCGGCGTAGTGCTTACGCCTCTCCGCCCCGTCGAGGTGGGCTGCACACCTCGGTCACGTCTGTGCACACAGATGATGCGGATTGATCGTGGGACTGATACAGGGCCGTCGAAATCTGTCGAGGTTGGTGCCGCTCAGCTCGCTTCAGCGATCGACGACGCGGTCGCTGTGAACCGGGTCGAGGCCGTCGCGGGCACTGCACCGGCCACGGTGTGCCGGCCGGCGGGCACGCCGTGGAGCTCCACACCGCTCAGGCGTACTCGTAGGCACGGTGGGCGAGCGCGCGGATATCCTCCAACAGGGCGGGGCGGTGACCCGCACCTCGAGGTTGGCGATGCCGACGTGACCCAGGGCGCTCACCGCGGACGTCCGGGGTGCCGACGCGAAGGAGCAACGCATGAAGACCAGGCGCATCGCCGCGGTGCAGGCGGCAGCAGCCGTGCTTACCCTCGCCGGGTGCTCACCGGGTTCGTCCGACCTGTACACCGGGGAGCAGGCCGAGCACGACCGGCTGCCCGCGACGATCGACACCGCCGACCGTGCCTGGGACGCGGACAGCTCCCGGTTGCTGGCCACCCACGAGGGCGTCGAGTTCTACGTCGTCTCGGGCGAGGAGGGCGACTGCCTGATCACCTTGGAGCCGTAGGCAGCAGATGACTGGGTGGCCGGGTGCTCGCCGGGTGGGCGCGTCGGCACCAGCGGACAGCTGGGCGTCTCGACGGACTTCGCGGCCGCCGGTCTGCCCGGGCAGACACCGGAAGGATGGGTGCGGCTCACCCCGCGGCTGCAGATCCAGACCGGTTGACCGAATCCATCACCGGCACGCGCCGGGGCGCCGCCGACAGTCGTGCAGCGAGGCCGCACACGCGCCAGTGAAGCTACGGGCGGGAACGCCTCCGCGCTGCCGAGACGATGAGCACCACCAAGCCCAGCAGCAGGATGCTCCAGCCGACCACACCCCGCCACGGCAGGTCGGTGAGCGTGATGATCGACGCTCCGGCGACGGCCAGGAGCACGGCAATCACCATGGACAACATCCCTGGGCTCCTCATCTCTCCACGGTACGCCCGTTGGCGCGAGCGCCCGGCCATCCGGGCTTGCCCGTGTCCGCATCCCGAAGCATCAACAGCAGCGGCCGAGTCACTCCCGGTCACCTGCCCTACCGGGCGCCGGGTCTATCCCCGGCCTGCGCGGTCGGCGATCATGAGGCATGACCGATCATGCCGATGAGGAGACACCGCAGTTCGTCACGTTCCAGTCGTGGCGGATCCGGGTCGCGATCGCCGTCGTGTTCTTCGCGCTGATCATGGTCGCGTCCGCGCTCGTACCGGACGGGCCGTATCTTCTGACGACCGGACCGGTGTTCTTCATCGGCTTCACGGCGTACTCGATCGCTCTGCACAGATCGGTCGTCATTCGACTGGAGGACGACGCCGTGGACATCCGGCTCGGCTTGCACAAGGCGAGGATCCCCTACGAGGACATCACCGCGGCGGCCGTCGGGCCGCGCACCGAGTGGTGGCGCATCGGCCGGCGCCGCCTGGACGACCGGGCCACCGGCTACCTGACGGGCGGGCCCAGCGTGCTCATCAGCACCGGGTCGACGTCGGTGGTCGTCTCGGCCGCGAAGTCCTACCGGGTGGCCGGGGCGATCCAGCGGAAGTGCGATCACCTCGCCGAGGAACGGGGTGCGGCACGGAGCAGGCCGGCCGCTGAGGCAGCCGAGCCGGCACCACAACAAGGGAGGACAACGAGATGAGACCACTTCGATACTCGATCAACGTCACGCTCGACGGCTGCTGTCATCACGAGGCGGGGCTCCCCCCGGACGCGGAGTCGATGCGCTACTGGACCGCTGAGATGGAGCGAGCCGATGCCCTGCTGTTCGGCCGGGTGACCTACGAGATGATGGAGTCGGCGTGGCGGAAGCCGGCCACGGGCCCGTGGCCCGACTGGATGGACGAGTGGGAGACCCCCTTCGCCGAGGCCATCGACCGGGTGAAGAAGTACGTCGTGTCGAGCACGCTGAGCGGGGTCGACTGGAACGCCGAGCTTGTGCAGGGCGACCTGGGGCAAGCGGTTCAGCGGCTCAAGCAGGAGTCGGGCAACGGCCTGTGGGTGGGTGGCGTGACGCTCCCGACGGCGTTGGCGGATCTGGGACTGATCGACGAGTACGAGTTCCTGGTGCAGCCGGTCCTTGCCGGGCACGGGCCGACGTTGCTCGCCGGTCTGCGCGAGCGCGTCCAGCTCGAGCTCGTGGACCGCCATGAGTTCCGGTCGGGGGCGGTCGCCCTGCGATACCGGCCCACGCGAATTGCGGCTTGACGTGCTTCGTCCCGGCACGTCGGCCGCTGCCTCGCGACGGAACGACGACTCGGAGTCTCGCTGCCCCGCGCCGGCCGTGGCGCGGACGAGCGGGCATGTCGGCGGGGTATGGCCCGGAGGCACCGGCAGCGGCCAGGGCGGATGCTGCCTGACGCGGCGCTAGGTTGACTCCATGATGATCGAGGTGGAGCTCAGTGAGTGGGAGCAGCACTGCTGCGGAGACCCGTTCCGGATCGGGGCGACCGTCACCTGGAAGCTGGTGGCCCGAGCCCCGATCAAGGACGCCGGCACGGTGCGGCGCTACCGCGAGGAGCACCACGGCGAGACGCCCGAGCATGTGCCGCACCTGCCGGTGACCGGCACCGTGCGCACCATCCAGGGGCTGCACTACGCCTTCGACGAGGGACCGCACCCGGGTGAACTCACCGTGCGGCCCAGCAACGAAGTGGCCGTGGGGCTCGACGCGGTCCCCGGCGCCGGCACCCAGCTGCCGGGGTGCTCGGCAGAGCACCGTCTGCTGGTCTACCGTGTTCGGCTGGAGGTCGCCGAGGACGCGGTGCTGCCGGGTTACGTCGGTGACGGCCAGGACGACTGGTTGGGTCAGGGCCAAGACCGGGGCCGACCGACCGGCCACCGAGCGTGTGCTCAGTCCTCGACGTCGATGCCCAGGTGCGCGGCCAGCTGAGGGGCCAGCTGCTGGAGCTGGAGATGGTCGATCATCGCCCCGCGCAGGTGGCTCAGGCCGGTGATCTCCGGTAGGTCGAGCCTGCGCAGGTCGACGTCGCGCAGGGTCGCCCCGGAGACGTCCAGGGTGCTGAGCTCGGAGTCGGTGAACGCCAGCCGTTCGACCCGGGCGCCGGTCAGATCCAGCTCGCCGATGACGCAGTCGGTGAAGAGCACGTCGCGCACGGTGGCTCCGCGCAGGCTGAGGTAGCCGAGTTTGGCGCCGCGGACGTGGACGGCGTCCCAGGTGCCTTCGATGCACTGCAGCACCCCGAGCCGGGAGTGCTCGAGCACGGTGTTCCGGAATCGGGCGTAGGCGGCTGCGACGGTGGGGATGTCCAGCCGGGCGAGCAGCGAGTCGGAGATCCGGGTGCTGGTGAGTTCCAGCTCGTGGGTGTTCAGCGCGGTGAAGGAGCAGTCGCTGAAGCCGATGTCGGAGAGGTCGACCCCGGTGAGGTCGTCGCCGGTGAAGGCCAGCGCCTCGTAGCTACCGTACGGGTGGATCGTGGTGCTCGTGCCGTCGGCGAGCTCGGGCAGGTGGAGGTCGTGCAGCCGTGGGGGAGCGGGGATGGTGCGTCGGGGCATGGGTTCCACGGTAGCCGGGGGGCGTCCAGCGAGATGTGCGGCCGGATCGTCAGCCGGTGCGGCCGGCGGTGTGCAGGCCCGCGCGACGGCGGCGGTCTACTGCTCGGCGCGCAGTCGCTGGTCCAGGCGCTCCATGCGCCGGCGGTACTCGAGGTCGCTGGTCCGAAAGCGCCGCCAGGTGAGCACGGTGATGACGAAGGTGAGCAGCTAGTTGGCCGCTGTGAACCACGACATCATGCAGATCAGCGCGAGGACCACTGCGGCGACGAAGAGGACGCCGCAGGCGATCGCGATGGCCCCGCTGATCGGAGCTCTTCCCTTGAACACGGCGCCTCCTGCTTCATGTCGTCAGCCGGTGCGCTCGGAGGTCTCGAGCAGCGCTTTGACCCGTTGCGGGTTCACGCTCTTGTCCCGTCGCGGACGTGGCGCCTTGACGAGGTGATGCGCCGCCAACGGCACAGCGACAAGGGCGGCGATCGCCACGGACAACCACGGTGCGCGGATCTCCTTGGACGGGTCCAGCAACCACCACACGGCCAGTAGGAGGCCGACCGCCGTGAGCATGGTGGCCGCCAACGTGCGCATGAGGAGATGCCAGCCCGTCGGCACGGGCACCGCATCGGTGCGCTGGGCAGTCTCGTCCATAGCGCTGACGCTACCGGCCGGCCGACTCGGCTCGGCAGAGGAACATGAGGGGAACGACGGGGCGGGGGTCGGCGTGCCAGGATGCGAGCACGGCGGAACGGGGAGGTACGAGCGGTGGCGCGACGGATGCGTTGGTTCTACGCGATCTTCGCTGGGGTCATGCTGATCGCCGGGATCGCTCGGGCAATCGAAGGCGACTGGTACGGGTGAGTCATGGTCGCTGGTGCCCTCATGATGGCGGCGGGCGTGCTGAGACTGGCCAAGGGACAACGCAGGCCGGACCGATGAGCTCGCGCGTCCCGCGGCACCGAGCCCGGCGGTCAGCTTCAGTGCGCCGGGCCGAACGGCAGGGGCTCCTGGCACTGATCGCATAGCCGTTCCTGCTCGCGTTCCTCATCTGGCATGCCGTGCGCACCGACAACATGCTGCTGGCGATCGGGCTGGTCGTCGGCTCGGTCCTCGGGACGCGGTGGCACGACAGGCGGAAGGCTCGGAAGAAGGCGCGGCGGGGCTCCGAGCCGCTGGTCTAGGAGGAGGCGTGCGACTCGCGGTAGCGATACAGGCCGGCGCCCAGCAGGGCAAGCAGGGCGGCAGGCGCGGCGTACATCACCGCATGCACGAAAAGCGGCTCCACCATCTGCGCCAGATCGCCCAGCGGAAGGTCCAACACCATCCCCCACAGACCCATCATGTAGCCGTAGACCAGGTTCACGACCGCCACCATGGCTCCCGCCGCAGCCCACAGGGCGACCACCTGCGGCGTGGGCACGTACCGATATCCGTCGACCACCGCCCAGATGCCCGCCGGCACGAAGGCGAGCATCGCGGCCACGAGTCCGGGCATGTACGGGGAGTCGGTGACGAACCAGTTGTTGCGCAGCAGCACTTCGAAGCTCCCCTGCAGCACGACGACGACCGGGACCACGCGCAGCAGCACCTGCAGCACCCAGTAGCGAGGTCGCGTGCGAGGCGGAACTGAGGTCGCGGATGAGGCGGTCCCATCGTGGCTGCGTTCTGTCGTCATGTCGTCAGCCCCTCCGTGGCTCGGGTGCGCGGCGCCGGCCGACGGCCAGCCACAGGAGCGGGCCGAGGACTGGGGCCGCCATGATGACGAGCACCCACAGCAATCGCTGGACCGCGGTGTAGTGACGGTCCTGTGACAGAGAGACCACCGCGACGGCGACCAGCGCGATCAGCACTCCGCCGGCCAGCAGCGCAGTGCACTCCCAGTGCGTGGGGAGGATCGGATTCGCGCCCGAGGCCTCGCCGAGGACCAGAGCGGCAGGGGCACCGGTCATGAGCGGAGTCCTTCAGCTTCTCGTGCCCGTGCCTCGACAGCGCGCCGGCGCACCCACCACCAGCCGAGAAGGGAAGCCGCCACGTACTGCGTCACGGCGACAGCTCACTTCATGGCGAGACCCTCGAACAGGTAGGTCGACAGACCGAGGCCAACCGCGATCAACAACCCGATCCAAGTCATGATGCTCGGAGCGTGGATCCAGTCGTCGTGGAACCGGGCCGGACTCAACGGCTGGCCTGGTCACTGCAGATGGACGTGGTCATCACTTCTCCTCTGCACGGTGGCTGGCTTCTACGCGGCGGCGGGACGGGCTGACCGCGATCCAGAAGACAGAGGCGATAGCCGCACCCGGGAACGTCGAAACGAGATCCATGTCCCAACGGTAGGGGAGCGGACGGCGTGGGCGGCTGGAGCCCTGATCGGGGAGCGTGTTCAGGGCGGTGGAGGAGCAGTCGCCGAAGTCGGCGCCGGAGAGGCCGACCCCGGTGAGGTCGTTGACAGTGAAGGCCAGCGCCTCGTAGCTCCCGTGCGGGTGGATCGTGGTGCTCGCGACGCCGGCGAGCTCGGTCGGGCGGAGGTCGTGCAGCTGCGAGGGAGCGGGGATGACGCATCGGGGCGTGAGCTCCACGGTGGTCGCGGCGGCGACCGTGAGGTGATGACCGGGCGTCAGACGGTGCGGTCGGAGATGTGCAGTGCGCGGCCCGTGGGGCTCAGCCCAATTCGGGGATCCGCGCCTTCAGCCAGTCGAGGACCCACTGCTCGAGCTGGTGGGCGTCCCAGTCCGGGGCGCGCACCAGCACCACCTCCCGGTCCTCCCGGTGGGCCGAGACGACGCCGGGCTGGGTGGCAAGCTCCTTGACCAACCGGTTCACCGTGTGTGAGTGCTCGTGGGCGATCTCCTCGTGCAGTCCGACGTCGAAGACTTCTTCGTCGCCGTCGGCCCCGACCTCCACGAGCGGCTCGTCCACCACGGGGACCGGCTCGTTCTTCCCGCGCAGCTCGGTGATGACGGTGGTCGCGTACTCGGTCATCTCGTCCTCGCGCAGTGGGCCCATGCGCGGCGCAGCCGGTTGGCTTCGACGGCGACCAGGTTCGGAGGATAGGTTTCCGAGGCGCCGAGTGAGCTCTTGAGCACCCAGGGGACGTCCTCGTCCTCCAGGGTCATGATGCGGCTGGCGACCCATACCCACAGCGGGGTGAGGGACTGCGGGGTCCCGTCCAGCAGGGCGTCCGGGTCCAGGCCGTCGATGGCGAGTTCCTCGCGCAGCCGGGCCAGTGCCGCGGGGCGTTCGGACAAGTACTCCTCCAGGGCGTGGGCGGCCTGGCGCCTGGTCATCTTCAGGTAGTGCGTCATCGCCATGAGGCGGACTCTACGGGCGGCGCCCGATGGTGGTGCGGACGTGTGTGCGCTGCGCCGGGGAGCTGGATCGCACGGCCACGAGCACGGCCACGGTGACCACCGCCCCGGCGACCAGCCGGCGGTTCAGCGCGGCAGATGGCGTTCCAACCACAGGGTGCACCACAGCTTCAGTTGGAGTTCGTCCCAGTCGGGGAAGTCGACAGTGAGTGCGGTGGGTCCGTAGCGGTGCACCGCCACGACACCGTCGCGGTCGGCGAGCTCGGCGATCAGCTGTTCCACCAGCCCGGGGTGCGCGGCGATGTCCTCGCGCAGGCCGACGTCGAAGCAGTCGACCTCGGCGACCACCGTCACCATCGGCTCCTGGAGGTCGGTGGCCTCCGGGCCCAGTCCGTGCAGGGCGTCGATGGTGCGTCGGGTGTGATCGAGCATCTCCGTCCCGGACAGCGGGGACCTCCCGTGGGCTGACTGGTAGGCGCCGTAGAGCGGGAAGGCGGGCAGGAAGATCTGGTGGTGACCGGCGGCGAGCACCGGCCGGTTGTGCAGCGGGTGGTCACCGATCAGGTGCTCTCCGACGCCCCAGGTCGCCTCGGGCACGGCAGTGCGCAGGATCTGTCCGAGGTAGGACACGAAGCCGTCCACCAGGAGGATGGTCTCCGCCGGCGGGTGCGGATCCACCAGTCGGCCGTGCCGGGCCCAGGACGGCCAGGTGGGGCGGGTGGGGTCCTCGGTCAGGGACGTCGGGGCGGTCCCGAGCTCGATGGCCCGGGCACTGATCCACGCCCACAAGGGGGAGATCGAGTAAACGGAGCCCTCGAGCATCTCTTCGGGATCCAGACCGGCGCCGGTCAGGGTCCCGCTCAGCCGGCGCAACCCACCGGTGCGTTCGGCCAGGTAGGCGTCCAGCGCGTCCGCTGCCTGCCGGGCGTCCATCAGCTCGTAGAGCAGGTCCCCCATGGGCATGACCATACCCCCGCTCGGTTCGGGGGAACCCTCCTCGGGATGCGGCCGGTGCGCCGCTGATGCCCGGGGTGACGCCTCCGGCCGGTTGTTCGCCGATGCGATGCACGACGAGTTCGGCACCTGGATGCTGGGCTACACCCCTTACGGCGGTGGTGACTACGGCGACGTCGCCGCGGTGGCCGCACAGGTGGGCGAGGGCGACGACGGGGCGTTCTACGACGCCTGGGTCGCCGCCGGGGACCGGGCCGCCGCCGAGGCCGGGACCGCAGCGGCGGCCGGGCACCGGTCGAGCGCGGAGGAGCTGTACCTGCGGGCCAGCGCCTTCTACGCCAGTGCCTATCACCCGCTCTACGGCACCCCGGTGGATCCTCGTCTGCTGCACGCCTACCGGGCACAGGTCCGGGCCTTCGACCGCGCCATAGCGCTGCGCCGGACCCCGGTCCGCCCCACCGAGGTCCTCCTGCCCGACCCGGCGCGCGGATCGGTGCGGATGCCCGTCTACCTCATCCCCGCACCGGGCCACGAGATCGAGGTGCGTCCGCTGCTGATCCTCGTCAACGGCTACGATGCGACCATCACCGACATGTACTTCGCCTCCGCGGTCGCCGCGCTGGGCCGGGGCTACCACTGTCTGCTCTTCGACGGACCCGGACAGGGCGGGGTGCTCTACGAGCAAGGGGTGCCGCTGCGCCCGGACTGGGAGGTGGTCGTCGCCGCGGTGATCTATCACGCCCTGGAATCGGCGATCGTGGACCGGGACCGGATCGTGGTCAGCGGCTGGAGCCTGGGCGGATACCTCGCCCCGCGCGCCGCCTCCGGGGACACCCGGATCGCCGCCTGCATCGCCGACCCGGGTCAGTGGGACCTGGGCGTGCCGGTGCGCGCTCTCCTCCAGCGCTTCGGAGCCACCCCGCACCAGGTCGCGGACCCGGCCCTGCTCGACGACGCCGTGCTGGATCGGGTCATCGAGACCGTGCGCGCCGACCCCGGACTGGCCTGGGGAGTGCTCCGGCGCGGATTCTGGGCCAACGGGGTCACCGACCTGCGCGGCTTCCTCACCCAGACCCTTCGGTTCACCCTGCGCGATCGCGTCGCCGGGATCCGCTGCCCGGGGCTGCTGACCCGCGCGGAGAACGATCCCCTGGCCGCCGGGGTGGCCGACTTCGCCGCCGCGCTGTCGGCTCCGACCACGGTGCTGGAGTTCGCCGCGGCCAAAGGAGCCGGCGAGCACTGCGAGATGCGGAACCGGTCCCTGCTCAACCGCCGCGTCCTGGACTGGCTCGACGACACCCTGGCCTCCCAGGACCGGCCGTGACGACCACCGCCGCGGCGGGCTGCCGCAAGTCGGCGCGTCGCAGGCCCAGACGACCGCGCCCGGCGGGGCGCTCCCGGCTTCGACCCAGGTGCAGCACAGGAGGCGGTGGCAGGCTCGGGCACTATGAGCACACCGACGACGCGCAGCCCGTACGAGAGAGCCGCGGCGGCGCGGACGGCCACCCGCGCGGGACTGGCCGTGCTGACCGCCGTCCTGTTCTGCGCGGCCGTCTACTTCGCCGAGATCGAGTTCATCACCGCCGCCCTGCTGACCGGGGTGGCCGGCGTCGCGGTCGACCTGCGGCAGACGGAGAAGCTGGCCCGGGCGCGGGCGAAGACCTGGGCCGGGCCCACGACCGCCGGACGCGCGAATCCGCGCTGACCGACCCCGACCGGTCGGGCCCGGCGTCCCGCGCCCCACCGCGGCGGGGGCGAGGACTCTGGAGCGGTCGTACCGGGGCGGTGCTGCAGGGGCGGCGGATCAGACCAGGCCGAGCTGATGGGCCAGGTCCATGATGTCCAGGTAGCGTTGCTCCTCCGCGGTCAGACCGTCCTCCCCGAGCCGGTCGAAGACCGCCATGGGGACCGAGACGCGGCGTCCGTTCGCCGGCATCTCCCCGGTCGGCATCGACAGAGGCCCGGTGTGGGTGCCCACGAAAATCAGCCGGAGCACGTTCGTGGATCCGTCCTCGAGCAGTTCCTCGAGTTCGAGCGTCATGTCCGGCATGGCGCTGATCCATCCGCGGGTGTCCTCCTCGATGGCCTCCCGGCCCTGCAACGGTCCGGGTGCGGCGGGGGTGTAGACGATCGCGTCGTGGCTGAAGGTCGCAGCGAAGCCCGCGGCGTCGTGGGCGTTGAGGGCCGCGAGGGCGCGCGTGACCGCCTCCCGCCGCTCATCGCCCGCGCCGGGCACGGGCCCCACGACGGATGTGTGCGTGTCGTTCATGACGGCCTCCACTCCTGGTCCTTGCTCTCCGGGAAGTGCTGTCTCCGAGGCTAGGCACCGCATGCGGGCGTCTCCAAGCCTTTCGACGCGATCGCCACCGGTCCGTGACCGTCGACCACATCGTGACGCCGGCCGTGCCCGGCCACGCCCCGGCGCCCCACGGCAGGACTCACGCGTACACGTGCCCACCGTTCCCGGAAGCGCGCGGCAGCGCGCGGTGCCGGGGCGGTTCCCGGCCTCCACGGCACCTGCGGCTGACAGTTCCGCGTCGGGTCAGCGCGGCAGGTGGCGCTGCAGCCACAGGGTGCACCACAGCTTGAGGCGCAGCTCGTCCCAGTCGGGGACGTCGACGACCAGGGCGGCGGGCCCGTAGCGGTGGACGGACTCGACGCCGTCCCGGGCGCACAGCTCGTCGATCAGCTGCGGCACGATCTGCGGATGGTCGGCGGGGATGTCCTCGCGCAGGCCGACGTCGAAGCAGTCGATCTCGGCGACCACCGTCACCAGAGGCTCCTCGATGGCGGCGGCCTCCGGGCCCTCTCCGTTCAGGGCGTCGATCGTGCGGCGGGTGTGGGCGAGCATCTCCGTCCCGCTCATGGGGGACCGGCCGTGAGCGGACTGGTAGGCGCTGTAGAGCGGGAGGGCGGGCAGGAAGATCTGGTGGTGATCGGTGGCGAGCACGGGATAGTTGAGCAGCGGGTGGTCGGCGAGGAGATGTTCCCCGACCTGCCAGGCCGCGTCGGGGGCCGCGGCGTCGATCAGCCGGCCGAGGTAGGAGGCGAAGCCGTCGACCAGCGCGATCGTCTCGGCCGGTGGGTGCGGGTCCACGAGCCGGCCATGCCGTGCCCAGGACGGCCAGCCGGGCCGGGTCGGATCCTCGGCGAGCACATGCGGGTCCACCCCGAGCTCGGTGATCCGTGCGGTGATCCAGGCCCACAGCGGGGAGACGGAGTAGACCGACCTGTCGAGCGTCTCGTCGGGGTCCAGGCCGCCGTCCGCGAGGGCACCGCGCAGACGCCGCAGCGCCGGGTCGCGTTCGGCCAGATAGGCGTCGAGCGCGTCAGCGGCCTGTCGCGCGTCCATCATCTCGTACGGCTGGTCCACCATGGGGGTGACCTTACTGCGGATCGGCGTGTTCCGCTTCCCGGCCGTGCGCGGACCGGGGCTGCGGTGGGCGGGGCGGGGCTCTTCCGTGACGGGGGCGTCCGGGTGCACAATCTGATCCATCGAGGGCCTCGCGAGCGCACCGATGCACCGGTGCAGTGGGGTCCTCGGTCCATCGACGACCTCCCGGGACCGGCCGGGACGGCCCGAAGGAGTGCGCTGGCATGGAGTCCAACGAGTGCACCGAGTGCGACTGGGGCACGGTGGCCCGCTACCGGGTGACCGCCACGCAGGAGATCGTCCAGTTCTGCGACGAGTGCGAGGCAGTGTGGGACGCAGAGGAGGACCGCACGTCGCCGTCGGTGACCACGATCGAGCAGTTCCTCACGGTGCGCGGGCTGCCGCTGCTGCGGTCCGGCCTGGTGCCTCTGGTGTGAGCCGGGGCGCGCGGTCCTCCGAGGGGCCGGACGAGCCCGTGCCGCTGGGCCTGCACATCATGCCGACGCCGCGGGGTTCCTTCCCGGGAGAAGCGTCCTCGCCCCGGTGACGGAGTGCCGCCCTCGGGAAGCGACGTCTGTCGCCCGGTGGGCGGCGCCTCACCGGGGGCCGCTGTCGTTCTCGTCAAGCGGCCAGGGCCGCCGGTGACGAGTTCTGAGGTGCGTCGGGGTCCTGGTAGAGGGTGTCGTCGCGCAGCATCGCGAAGGGCACGTCGGCCCGGCGGGCCAGGGCGATGATCGCCCGGTTGTGGCGCTTGCCCTGGCCTCTCTTGCGGTCGTAGTAAGCCCTCGAGAGTTGAGGGCCGAGCGAGAAGGCCGAGAGGAGCAGGGGCCGCTTCAGTCGTTCGTCCCCGCCCTTGGTGGCGTGCTCCCCGCGGACCGAGGTGCCCGACCGCCTCATGCCGGGGGCGACACCGGCGTAGGAGACCAGGTGTCCGGCGTCGGCGACATACTTGCCGACGACCTCGGTGAAGATTCGCGCGGCGGTCCTGGCTCCGATGCCGGGCATCGGGGTCAGGACCTCGGAAAGAGGGTGGGTCTCCTCCAAGGCCTCGACCTCGGCGTCCACGGTGGCGCGGTGGTGGATCGACACAGTCAACTGCTTTGCCAGGATCGGGATCACGGAGGCGGCGGCCCTCGGCGTCGGCGACCACCACGCTCTGCTGCCCCAGGGCGTCGAAGACCTCCTCGGTCAGGGCCTCGTCCACCCGGACGCTACGCAGGACGTGCCGCTTGATGCGGACGGTCTAGGCGATGATCAACATGCCGCGGGCGTCGGTCGTGGCCGTGCCCGGGTGCAGATCCGCCGCATGGTCAGCCCCGGCAGATACGCCACGGAGACTCGCTTCATTGCCTGGTCCACGACCACGGGCAGCACCCCGATGGTGGCCGGTTGTTCCACGACCATCAGCACCGGACCGTGCGCAGCGGCCAGTTCGATGAGGATGATCCGCAGCCGGGCCTCGTCGTTTCTTGGGGCCTTGTCGTGGACCGTCTTCCCGGTCGAGGTCACGGCCACGGCGTGATGGTCGGACGAGTCGATATCGAGACCGTCGAAGACCGACGGCAGCGGTTGCTCCGACACGATCGGCTCCCTACCTCCTGCACTGGCTGCTGCACGAGCTGCTGGCCGGCCGGAAAGTGGTGACGTTCGGCATCCACGTTACGACAGTCTTCGAGAAGAAGGTTGCGCCTCTACCAGCGATCCGTGACCACCGGACCGGTCCTCGGTGACAACATCCCCGGATCATCGATGACCGGGGGGCAAACGATCATGCCGAGGACCGACCGGCCAGCACTCCTCCATTCTGCTGGACGAGGGAGCTGGGGCGAAGGTAACGGGAGGCTCCGTGGGCCCGGGCGGGCCCATGGCCAGGATCCGCGAGGCGGCTGTGGGCCGGTCGTCGATCCCGGACACACCGCGGCCCCGCTCCGTGGGACGGATGCGGGGCTGCGGTGTGTCTGGACGTGGTCAGCGGTAATCGACCCGGGTCGATCCCCCTGGGCGCCAGGTGATCGATCCACCCTGGAAGTGCTGCACCACGGAGCCGTCGGCGCGGCTGATCTCCCCCGTCCGGGGGAAGCCCAGCCGGCTCCTGGTCCCGCCCAGGGCGAGGTAGGTGTTACCGATCGAACCCTTGATCTCCTGCGCGTAGGTGGTCGGGCTCCAGTAGATCCGGCCCCTCTGGAAGGCCTGGTACACCCCGCCGGTGCCGGTCGGAGTCTCGTCTGAGACCGGATAGCCGAAGCTCCCCGCCGTGCCGCCGGACCGGGCGTGGTGTCCGGCGATCGAACCCTGAAGCGCGTGTGCCCCGGTAGCCGAGGTCCAGACGATCCGGCCTCTCTGGAAGAACTGCTGAACTCCGCCGGTGCCGTCCGGCGTTTCCCCGGAGGTGGGATAACCCAGGGAGTTCTTCTCGGAGCCTGCTCGATCGTAGGCGCCGCGGATTGCTCCCTTGACGGCGTAGGCCCCGGTCTGCGGACCCTGCACGATCTTGCCCTTCTGGAAGATCTGGTAGAAGCCTCCGGCGCCGTTGCCCCGCTTGTCCGAGGTCGGGTAGCCGAGGACTCCCCTCTCGTTGCCCAGCGCGGCGTAGGCCGCTCCCACAGGGCCCTCGAGCGCGTAGGCGCCGTGGGCGGATCCCCAGAGGATCTTGCCGTTCTGGAACAGCTGGTAGGCGCCGCCGATCCCGTTGGACCTCTCGTCCGAGCGGGGGAAGCGCAGCACCCCGTTGGCGGTGCCGTGGCGCTTGTAGGCGGTCTCCACGCCTCCGCGCACCCAGTAGGCCCCGGTGGCGGGGGACCAGTAGATGGTGCCCTTGGTGAAGGTCTGGTAGACGCCGCCGGCGATGGGCTTCTCGTTGGAGGTGGGGGCCCCGGTCTGAGCCTTGATCCGGGTGTAGAGGGAGCCGATCGCGCCCTTGGTGGTGTAGCTGGGCGCCGGGGCGGTAGGAGCCGGTGCGGCGGGAGTCGCGGTCAGGGCGGGCTTGGTGATGTAGAGCGCGTCGTGCGTGTTCAGCGTCTTGGCCCCGCCCAGGGACGCCTGGGGATCACCGGAGTCGAGGATCTTCTGCTTGAGCTGGTCGGAGGTCAGCGTCGGGTTCTTCTGCTTCAGCAGCGCCAGGGTGCCCGCCACGTGTGGGGTGGCCATGGAGGTGCCGTAGTCGACGCGCGTACTGGCCGCGACCGGGCCCCTGGTGCCGGTGTTGCCGGCGGAGTGGATGTAGTCGCCGGGGGCGTAGATGTCCACGGCGGTTCCGGCGTTCGAGTACGGGGCCCGGGGGTACCCGGCCGCGGTGTTGGTCGGGCCGTAGGCGCCCAGGTTGGCGATCGCCCCGGTGGTGATGACGTTGTAGCAGTTTCCGGGAGCGTAGTTCATCGCCGGGAGGGGTTTGGTCGAGGTGGAGTTGTTCCCGGCGGCCACGGCGACGGGGATGCCGCGGTTCCAGGCGGTGTTGATGGCGTCCTGCAGCAGCGGCGGACAGGTGCCCCACATGGACAGGGACATGTTGATCACGTCGGCGCGATCCGCGATCCGGCCGGGGCCGACCACGGACTCGCCGGCCAGCCAGTACACGGCCGCGGCCATGTCCGAGACGTAACCCGTGCCGCAGGCGCCCAGCGCCCGGGCATTGATGATCTTCGCGTCGGGGGCGATGCCGACGGTGCCGTAGGTGTTGCGCGCTGCGGCGGCCGAGCCGGCCACGTGGGTGCCGTGCCAGATGGAGTTCGTGGCCGCGGAGCCGGCGTAGCACTGCCCATAGGCCGAGTAGGTTCCCGGGTCGCGCCCGTCGGCGTCGCGGCCGTCGCCGTCGTTGCTCAGCGCCGTGGAGGAGACGAAGTCGTAGTCGTTGATGACCTTTGCGTCCAAATCCGGGTGGCTGGCGAGGCCGGTGTCGACGATGCCGATGTTCACGCCCCTGCCGGTGGCGGTGTCCCAGGCCTCGTAGGCGCGCAGCTGCCGCAGCGCCCACATGCTGCCGGCCCACGGGTCGGAGGCGGTGGCGGCGGCCTGCGCCAGCTGCTCGGGCTGCTCGGTCGTCCCGGTGATCGTGGCGGTGAACACCCGCCGGTCCGGTTCGGCGTAGTCGACGGCGGGGTCCTCGGAGATCTCCTGCGCCAGCTTCTCCACCTCCTCGGTGGAGGTCTCCTCGGCCAGCTCGAGGACGGCGGCGCCGTCCACGACGGTGTTCACCCGGGTGGCCTCGGCGGCTTCGGGGACGTCGGCCGTCTCGGCGGCCTCCTCGACGAGCCTCTCGACCGGCGCGGCCTGGGTGGTGGCGTCGTCCTTGTACTTGACGATCACCCGGTCGGTGGTCTTGGCCGCCTCCGGCAGCGGGCTGGGCTGCTCGGCGAGGACCTGCTGCTCGGACGGGGACGATCCGGCCTGATCCGGGGTGGCCGCTGCGGGGGTCAGCGGTGCCAGCACGAGGGCCAGGGCGAGGGCGGACACGGTAGGGGCGAGCGTGGATCGTTGCATGGGCGTACTCCTGGGGGGTGGGGGTCCCGAGACAGGTTCTCACATGCAAATACATGCGGAAAGATCTAAACGGAGATCACGGCTTCATCACGAAGTGTGACGCCACCTGGGGCGCAGGCCGATCCGTGCGGTGTGGCGCCGGGGGGTCAGAACGCGGAGACCAGGGCGCAGAGCAGCTGGGCGTGGCCGAGGCCGAGGGGGAGGGCGGCGGTCGCCGCGGCCAGGCCCGCGCCGGCCACGGCCCGGTCCAGGTGCGCGGCCGCGGCCGCCCGCGATCCGGGGGCCCGGCGCCGGCCGGGCCCGGAGCGGTGCAGCCCGGCCTGGACCAGGCTCCACGCCGACGTGGCGACGGAGGCGGCCACGACGAGGCATCCGTAGAGCACGAGGACGCCGGGCAGCTGCACCATCGGGGATCTCCGGCCGCTCAGCCGGCGGCCAGCGCCACGGCCAGCCCCAGGGTCAGCACGCCCACGAGCTCCCACGTGCGGCGGTAGGCCCGGCGGTACTGCTGCTCCCCGCGCAGCTCCAGCCATGCCACCGTGGACGGGGCCAGGGCGGCCTGCGCCCCGCTGCGGGATCGGTGCAGCCGGGTCAGCGTGCCGATGTAGCGGCTCCAGTGCAGGGCGGACAGGCCCCCGACCACGAGCAGCACGGGGATGGCGGCCAGCAGCACCCACGAGACGAAGGAGTCGGGCATGGTGGGCCTCCGGCGGTGAGGGATGTTCTCCACCAGAATGTGTGCACCAGCAAACACTTGTCTGTCCGCAGATGTGGGGCCGCCCCGGCGGCCCGGGGGACCGCCGGGGCGTGGTGCTCAGTCCAGGGCGATCGGCCCGAGCTCGTCGAGGAGGTCTCCCGGCCCGGGGTTGCCGGGGGCGCTCGCCCCGCCCAGGTGCCGGACGACGCCCCACACGGCGTTCAGGCCGGTGGTCACCGCCCCCTCGGCCCAGCCGGCGGTGAAGGAGATGTCGTCCCCGGCCAGGAAGATGCCGCGCTGGTGCTCCGGGAGGCCCTCCTGCGCGAAGTGGGTGAACAGGCGCTGCTGGTAGCGGTAGTGGCCGGGCAGGTTGGCCTTGAAGGCGCCCATGAAGTTGGGGTCGGCCTCCCAGGAGACGGTGATCGGCTCCCCGACGATGTGGGAGGCGATGTCCACGTCCGGATAGATCTGCTTCAGGGAGTGCAGCATCAGCTCCACCCGGCCGTCGGCGTCGAGGGCGAGCCACTTCAGGGCGTCGTCGTTCCAGGTGTAGGACAGGAGGATCACGGCCGGCCGGTCCGGGCCGTCGTCGAGGAGGTAGGTGGCGCGCGGCAGACGGTCGGTCAGGGTCATGCTCAGGGTGTCCCGCCCCGTGGCCGGGTCGACGTCCTTCCAGAAGGGGCGGTCCACCATCACGAACGTCTTCGAGGACTGCATGTAGTGCGAGCGCTCCATGGCGGTCCACAGCGGCGCGGGGAAGAGTCCCTCCTCGGTGTGGATCCGCGTGGAAAGCAGCCAGGACTGGCAGGTGGCCACGACCGCGCGGTACTCGGCGGCGCGCCCCCACTTCTCCTCGATGCGCAGGTCCCCGACGCCGCCGTCGGCGGTGGCGGGGCGCGAGATCCGGGCCACGGCGCCCCGGGGGGAGCCGTGGTGCAGCGAGGCGAGGGACGTCCCGGCGGGCCAGTGGGCGATGTCCTCCGGGGCGTGGTGCCACAGCGCCTCGGGGAGCCGCTGGGCGCCGCCGGCGATGCTGCGGTGACCGTCGTCGGCGTCGGTGTAGACCACCCGGAGGATCTCGAGGATGGAGTTGGGGAAGTCGGTGTCCCAGCCCCCCGTGCCGAAGCCCACCTGACCGAAGGCCTCCCGGTGCTCGAAACCGGCCTCCTTGAACGCCGTGCTGGCGGCGATGAACCCGTAGAAGGTCTGCTCGTCGAGGTCGCGGACCAGCTCGTTCCAGAGCTGTTTGATCCGGCGGGTGTCGCGGGCCTTGATCGCCTCCTGCATCTGCAGGAACTGGGCGCCGTCGTCGACCGCGTGGTGCCAGGCGTCGGCGACCTCCTGGAAGAACGCGGGCAGCTCGTCGGGGGTGCGGGCGTAGTGGGACCGGCCGCCGAGCTCGATGACCGTGCTCGGGGTGACCTCGGAGAGGGGGTTGGGGAACGCCTCGGTGCGCAGCCCCAGCTTGTCGACGTAGTGGTAGAAGGCCCGGCCGGAGACCGGGAACCGCATCCCGCCCAGGTCGGCGGTCACCGACGGCGCGCCGGAGAACGAGGCCGTGCGGAGCCGCCCGCCGATCTCGCCCGCCTCGTACACCACGGGGTGCAGGCCCAGCTTCATCAGCTCGTAGGCCGTCACGAGCCCGGACAGGCCCGCCCCGATCACCGCGACCTTCGTGCCGAGTGCGGCCTCGGGCACGCTGCCCAGTCCCGCCGGGTGCTGGAGGTAGGTGTCGTAGCCGAACGGGAAGTCGGGGCTGAGCATGGTGATCGGCGCGGCGCCGGCGCCGGAGTGGTTGATGTCGGTCGCGATGGTCATGCGGTGTCCTTCACGGTCTCGTGGGTCGGGGTCACAGGGGCGGAGGCCTCCGCGTACTCACTGTCGGTCAGGGCGGCCACGGCCGAGTGCCTGCGGCCGTAGCCGAGGTACACGCCGGCGCCGACGGCCATCCAGAGGGCGAACACCACCCAGGTGGAGCCTCCCAGATTCAGCATGAGGAAGGCGCACATGAGCACGGCGAGGATCGGCGTGACCGGATAGAACGGCACCCGGAAGGTCCGGGGCAGGTCGGGGCGGGTGCGGCGCAGGTGGATCACGGCGAGGCTGACCAGGCTGAAGGCGAAGAGGGTGCCGATGCTCGTGGCGTCGGCCAGCTCGCCCAGGGGCACGAGCCCCGCCGTGGTGGCGATGACGCCGCCCGTGATCAGCGTGTTCGCGATCGGGGTGCCCGTGCGGGCCGACACCCGGCCGAAGACGGGCGGCACCAGACCGTCGCGGGACATGGCCATCAGGATGCGCGTCTGCCCGTAGAGGACGACGAGCACGATGCTCACGATGGCCACGACGGCGCCCGTGGCGAAGACGAGCGAGACCCAGGGGCGTCCGGTGATCTCCTGCAGGACGCCCACGAGGGCGGCCTCCTGGCCGTCGAACCAGTGCCACGGGCGGGCACCGATGGCGGCCACCGCGACGAGGATGTACAGGGAGGTGATCAGGGCCATGGAGAGGATGATGGCCCGCGGCAGGTCCCGCTGCGGATCGCGGGCCTCGTCCCCGGCGGTGGAGGCGGCGTCGAAGCCGATGTAGGAGAAGAACAGGCGGGACGCCGCGGCGGTGACGCCGGCGGTGCCCATCGGGAGCAGCGGGGCGAAGTTGCGGGAGTCGAAGGCCGTGAACGCCACGGCCACGAAGAACAGCAGGACGGCGATCTTGAGCACCACCAGCACGGTGTTCACCCAGGCGCTCTCGCGCGATCCCCGGATCAGGACCACCGTGGCGAGCAGCACGACCGCGACGGCGGGGACGTTGAAGACACCGCCGTCCCCGGGCGGCTGCACGAAGGCCTCCGGGAGGGTGACGCCGAACGCCGTGGCCATCTCGGTGAGGTACTCCCCGGCGCCGACGGCGATGGCGGCGACGGACACGGCGTACTCCAGCAGCAGGCACCAGCCGCAGATCCAGGCGAGGCCCTCGCCCATGGTGGCGTAGGTGTAGGAGTAGCTGGACCCGGAGACGGGCACGGCGCCGGCCATCTCCGCGTACGAGAGCGCCGAGAGCATGGCCGCCACACCGGCGATGACGAACGAGATCCACACCGCCGGCCCCGCGAGGGGCACCGAGTCCCCGAGCACCACGAAGATGCCCGTTCCGAGCGTGGCGCCCACGCTGATCATGGTCAGCTGCAGCAGCCCGAAGCTGCGGATGAGCCCGGTGCTGGCGGTCTCGGACTCGCGCGCCATCTGGTGCAGCGGTTTGCGCCGGACCAGCTGGCTGCCGAGCGGGAGGCCCGGGCGCGACCGCCGGTCCGGCAGGGTGGGTGTTGTGGTCATGGTGGCGTCCCTTTCGACGAACGACCTGCGGGGCACCACACACCCTAGGGATGTGACGTGCATCTCAGGCGGGACGAAGTGTCCTATAGTTCCCTCGCATGAGCGGAAATGCACCACTGCGGGAACCAGCCGCCACGGAGGGCTGGGGGGAGCTGACCCTGGACCGCCTGCTGGCGCAGATGCCGGCGGAGCTGGAGCTGGTGACCTCCTGGGCGGGGGCGTCGGCCCCGCCGCTGCGCTGGGTGGCCACCAGCGAGCTGGAGGATCCCACGCCCTTCCTGCTGGGCGGGGAGCTTCTTCTCACCGCCGGGGTCCCGCTGGCCGGACGGTCGCCGGCGGAGGTCGCCGACTACGTCGCGCGGCTGGCCGCCGCCGGGGTCACCGCCCTGGGGCTGGGCGTCTCCCCGGTGCACGAAGCTCTTCCCGCCGGGCTCGCCCCGGCCTGCGCGCAGCACGGCCTGCCCCTGGTGCGGGTCGCGGAGCACACGCCGTTCGTCGCCGTCACCCGCAGGTTCGCCGCCGTGCTGGAGGCGGAGAACGACCGGATGGCGCGGCAACTGGTCCAGGCCAACCGCCGGATGCTCAGGGCCGTGCTCTCCGGCGCCCCGGAGAGCTCCCTCCTGGAGGTGCTGGCCGCGGAGGTCCGGGCGTGGGCGGTGCTCACCGGTGCCGACGGGCGGATCAGTGCCTCCGCGGGCCGTCCCGTCCTCGACGAGGAGCAGCTGCGCCCCCTCCAGGAGAAGATCCTCGCCGGCAGCGGCCCGCGGGTCGAGGTGGCCAGCTTCGCCGAGCCCGGGGCGGCCGTCGTCGTCGGCCACCCCCTGCGCAGCGAGCGCGACGTCAACCTCGGCACGCTCGTCCTCGGAGCGTCCGCCGCGCTCTCCCCGGCCCAGCACACCGCGGTCTCCGTCGCCGTCGGCCTGCTCGAAGTGCTCCTGCGTCAGCGCACGGTCGGCAACCTGGCGCCGAGCCGCCTCGCCACCGCCCTGCTGCTGGGGGCGGGGGGGCCCGGGGATCGCGCCGTGCTGCGGGCGCTGGCGCAGAGCGTCGCCGGCCCCGAGGGGGAGCCGGTGCGGGTGGTGCAGGGGGTCCGCGGGCAGGGCCACGACGGGCCGTGGCCGCCGCTGGTCCCCGACGAGCTCCCCGAGCTGCTCCAGCTGCGCCGGCTGTTCGACACCCGGCTCGTGGAGCTCACCGAGTACGGCTTCGTCACCGTCACCCGCTCGCCGGTGCCCGGCCGGCTGGTCACGGACCTCGAGTCGCAGGGGTGGGTCGTGGCCGTCGGCCGGCCCGCGGGACTCTCCGGTCTGCGGGCCGCGCACGAGGAGGTCTCCGCCCTGCGCCGGAGGCTGCGGGCCGGCGGCGGGAGCCTGCGCGCGGAGGACGTTCCGTGGTCGGTGGCGGGCCTGCTCGGCCCGGAGTCGGGGCGGCTGGTGGCGGACCGGCTCCTCGCGCCGCTGGAGCAGCTGCCCGAGCAGCGGCGGGAGCTGCTGCTCGCCACGCTGCGATGCTGGCTGGACGCCCACGGCAGCTGGGACGCCTGCAGCCGCCGGCTCGGCCTGCACCGCAACAGCGTGCGCCGGCACGTGCAGCAGGTCGCCGAGCTGCTGGGCGTGGACCTCGACGACGCCCGCGTGCGCGCGGAGCTGCTGATCGCCCTGCAGTTCGTGCCCGGGGCGCCGTAGTCCCTCAGCGGGCCGAGCGCCCGCCCCAGCGCCCGTACAGGTCCGGGCGGCGGTCCCGCAGATAGGGCACGCGCTCGCGGGCGGCGGCCACGAGGGCCGAGTCCACGACGGCGTGCACCAGGTCGGGGCCCGTGCCGGCGTGGGCGAGGAGGCTCCCGTCGGCGCCGGCGACCACGCTCTCCCCGCCGAACTCCAGCCCGCTCTCGGTGCCGCAGTGGTTGGCGTAGGCGATCACCACCTGGCTCTCGAGGGCGCGGGCCGGGAGGAGGATGTTCGGCACGGCGGCGAACCCGGCGCCGAGGGCGGTCGGGACCAGCAGCAGCTCCGCGCCCTGGTCCGAGGCGGCGCGCACGCTCTCCGGGAACTCCACGTCGTAGCAGATCAGCAGCGAGACCCGCAGGCCGCCGTGCTCCACCACCTGCGGGGCGTCCTCGGCGGGGGTGAAGGCCCGCCGCTCCTCCTCTCCGAACAGGTGCACCTTGTCGTAGCTCAGCACGGCCCGCCCGGCGTCGTCGAGGAGCGTGGCGGCGATGTGCCAGCGCCCGCCCGTGCCCTCCCGGGGGGCGCTGTAGACCAGGGCGATCCCGTGGCGGCGGGCGATCGCGGCGGCGCGGTCGGCGATCAGGCGCAGGTCCTCGGCCGTCAGCCGCTGCCGGACCAGCTCGGGGCTGTAGCCGCACGGGAACAGCTCCGGGGTGAGCAGCAGGTCCGCGCCGTCCTGGCGGGCCCGCCGCGCGGCGTCGTCGACGACCCGGAGGTTGGCCTCCAGGTCGAGGACCGTGGCCTCGGCCTGGAGCACGGCGATCTTCATGGGCGGCCTTTCTCGCAGGAACCGGCGCCGGGCGGGAATCCGCCGGCGCTGCGGGCTGTGATGCCCGGCACAGTCTGTCAGCACGTTGTCCGCGGAGCAACAATTGTTGCCACGGCGATCCCGGGCGGGGCCGTTCCGGACGGCCCCGCCCGCCGAGACGCCGGCCGAGCCGATCCGGGAGCCGCGCCCTCGCCCGGACCGGCACGATAGTCTCGGCGGCAGCGGTGCGGGCCGGCGCGCCGCGGCCGGGGGCGGGACGCCGCCACGGCCGTCGTCCTCCCGGCCGGCACGGAAGGACACATCAGTGATCACGGTCGCCCAGGTGCTCGGGCTCGACGGCCTGGGCCTGCGCATGGTCGTCGAGGGGGACACGGGCGCCCCCGTGAGCTGGGTGGCCACCAGCGAGCTGGCCGACCCCACCCCCTATCTCAACGGCGGGGAGATCGTCCTGTTCACCGGGCTCAACAGCCCGGTCGACCGGCCCTCCTGGGGGCGCTACGCCCGCCGCCTCGCCGAGAAGGGGGTCGTGGCCCTCGGCATGGGCGTCGGGCGCAGCCTGTCCCACCCCGAGGTGCCGGAGCAGCTGGTCGAGGCGGCCCGGGAGGCCGGCCTCACCCTGTTCAGCGTGCCCGAGGAGACGCCGTTCCTGGAGCTGATCCAGGCCGTGGCAGAGATGCGGGCCGCCCAGGAGCGCACCGCCCTGGAGGCCATGCTCACCATGCAGCGCACGCTCACGCGCGCCGCCACGGGCGCCGACGGATCCACCCGGGTCCTGGAGTCCCTGGCCGGGCTCATCGAGGGGAGCTGGGCGGCGATCTGCACCGCGGACGCCGAGATCACGCACCGGTCCGCGCCCGTGGTCCCGGAGCTGCCCACGGGGCGGAGCCTGGAGGAGCTCGTCGACCGGCTCCGTCCCGCGCGGCTGCGGGGGTCGCTGAGCGAGTCCGGGCCCGCGGGCAGCATCGTGGTCCACCCGCTGGGCGTGCAGGGCGTGCCGCTCACCTACCTCGTCGTGGTCACGCCCCGGCCCGCGGAGCGGGCCCAGGCCGGGGCGATCACCACCGCCGTGGCCCTGCTCTCCCTGCACGCCGAGCGGGCGGGGGAGCGCGCCCTGTTCCGGCGCCGGGTCCGCGCCGGAGCCCTGGCCCTCGTCCTGGGGGGCGACGTGCGCTCCGGGGACGCCCTGCTGGCGGTCGCCGAGGACGGCGGCTGGGCCGGCTCGTGCGGAAGGGTGCGGGTGGTGCGCCTGCGCGGGGACGCGGAGCCGGTCCGGGAGGCGGCCCGGCGGATCGAGGGATTCGCCGACCGCACCGGCCACCGGGCGCTGGTGGGCGCCGCGGCGCAGGACGGGGCCGGGGAGGCGGACGTCGCCGTGCTGGTGGAGGACGACCCGGAGCTGCTCCGGGCCCTGCGCGAGGTCGTCGAGCGCTCCGGCGCCCGTGCCGGAGTCGGCGGCGCCGCGCCCGTGGAGGCCGCGGGCACGAGCGAGCACCAGGCCCTCGACGTGCTGGGGCGCACCACGGCCCGGCACCGGGTGGGGGTCTGGGACGACCTGGTGGCCGGTGGCTTCGCCGGGCTCCTGCCGCCCGAGGCGGCGCGGGCCTTCGCCCGGGACCTGCTGGCGCCGGTCAGGGCCCGGGAGGGCGGCGAGCAGCTGCTGGGGCTGCTGCGGACCTTCCTCGCCCACAACGGCAACCGGCGGCAGGCGGCGGCCGAGCTGGGAATCCACCGCAACACGATGCTGCAGCGGCTGCAGGCCGTCGAGCAGGCCCTGGGCCGCTCCCTGGACGACCCTCAGTTGCGGGCCGACCTCTGGATCGCCCTCCGCGTCCACGACGGCTAGAGCCGGCCGGGCGCCGGCGTGGGCTCCGCCGGTCCCGGACGCCCGGCGGCACCCGCCGCACCCCCGCGACCGGTGGGCACTCTGCACATCGGGCGGGGTGGACAGCGGCACTGTGCCGCGCGGGTGTGAGCCTAGTCTCGCAGTGTCGGGACGTGCGGACCTGGGTCCGCGGGGGCCCCGCTCCGCCGTCGGCCCCCGCCCCGCCCTGCGCCCCGGCGTCCCGGCGAACCGGTCCGTGCACCGGGCCGTACCGCGCCGCGTCATCCGCATCGAAGGAGATCCCATGACCACCCCCGTCCTCGCTCCCGCCGCCGACGCCCCGGGGGAGGCGGCGGCGGGCACCGGCCCGCTCGCCGAGGCCCAGGCCCAGCTGGCCGCGGCCGTGCGCACCCTCGGCTACGAGACCGGGCTGCACGCCCTGCTGGCCCGGCCGCGCCGGGAGATGACCGTGTCCATCCCGCTGCGCCGTGACGACGGGAGCGTGGAGGTGCTGACCGGCCACCGGGTGCAGCACAACTTCTCCCGCGGCCCCGCCAAGGGCGGGCTGCGCTTCTCCCCGGCCGTGGACCTGGACGAGGTGCGGGCCCTGGCGATGTGGATGACCTGGAAGTGCGCGCTCCTGGACGTGCCCTACGGCGGGGCCAAGGGCGGGATCACGATCGACCCCCGCCGCTACTCCCGGGGCGAGCTGGAGCGGGTCACCCGCCGCTACACCTCCGAGATCCTGCCGATCATCGGCCCCGAGCGGGACATCCCCGCCCCCGACATCGGCACCGACGAGCAGACCATGGCCTGGATGATGGACACCTACTCCGTGTCCGTGGGCTACACCGTGCCCGGGGTGGTCACCGGCAAGCCGGTGTCCGTGGGCGGGTCCCTGGGCCGCTCCGCGGCGACCTCCCGCGGCGTTGTGCACATCGCCCTGGCCGCCCTGGCCCACCGGGGGATCGCCCCGGCCAGGGCCACCGCCGCGGTGCAGGGCTTCGGCAAGGTCGGTGCCGGGGCCGCCCTGTTCCTCGCCGAGGCCGGGGTGGAGGTCGTCGCGGCCTCGGACCAGTACGGGGCGGTCCACCGCGCCGGCGGGCTGGACGTGCCCGCGCTGCAGCAGCACGTGGCCGCGACCGGCTCCGTGGTCGGCTTCGGGGGCGCGGACCCGCTCCCGGCCGAGCGGCTGCTGGGGCTGGAGGTGGACCTGCTGGTGCCGGCCGCCGTGGAGGGCGTGCTGCACGCCGGCAACGCGGCCGAGGTGGCCGCGTCGGTCGTGGTGGAGGGGGCCAACGGGCCGACCACGGCCGCGGCCGACGAGATCCTGGCCGCCAACGGCGTGCTGGTGGTCCCGGACATCCTCGCCAACGCCGGCGGGGTGATCGTCTCGTACTTCGAGTGGGTGCAGTCCAACCAGGCCTACTGGTGGTCCGCGGCCGAGGTCGACGCCCGCCTGGAGGCCCGGATGCTCGCGGCCTGGGGCAAGGTGCTCGAGGTCGCCGGCGAGCGCGGACTGAGCCTGCGCGAGGCCGCCACCGTCACGGCGGTCCAGCGGGTCGCCGACGCCCACCTCACCCGCGGCCTCTACCCCTGATCGGCGGCGCCGCCGAGCCGGCGGCACCGCCCAGCGGCGCCGCCGGCCGGACGGTGAGCAGGGTGCGGGCGGGGGCCCGGCCCCGCGCGCGGGGAATGCCCCGCCCCCGCGGTGCCCTCCGCGGGGGCAGGCACCGCGGTCCGCGCCACGCCCTCGGCTTAAGCACAGCCGTTCCCCTGCTTCCACGATGCCTGCGTTGCTACCCTTGAGGGACATCACGCACAGCAGTGCCAGGGAAGGACCGACACATGGCCGGCGGGAACCCGCTCCTCCGCGATTTCACCAAGCAGGGCGCAGGCAGCGCCCAGCAGTCCCACGGGACCCAGTACGGGCAGAGCTCCTACGGGACCCCCTACCAGCAGCCCGGATACGGCCAGGCCGGATACGGTCAGACCGGCCCGTACTCCGCCGACCGGCTGGACTCGATGTACAACGCTCCGGCGGCGGGCACCAACCAGACCGGCCGGATGACCTACGACGACGTCATCATGCGCACCGCCACGGTGCTCGGCGCCGTGGTGGTCGGTGCGCTGGCCGGCTGGATCATGCCCGTGCTGACCCTGCCGGGCGCCCTGATCGGGTTCGTCCTGGCCATGGTCAACGTCTTCAAGCGCCAGCCCTCGCCGGCGCTGATCCTGGCCTACGGCCTGTTCGAGGGCATGTTCCTCGGCGGCATCTCGAGAATGTTCGAGAGCATGTACCCGGGCATCGCGGTCCAGGCCGTGATCGGCACCCTCGCGGTGTTCGGCTCCGTGCTCGTGCTCTTCCGCTCGGGCAAGCTGCGCGCCTCCGCACGGGCGACCAAGATCTTCATGGTCGCCCTCATGGCCTACGTCGTGTTCGCCCTGGTCAACCTGGGTGCCGTCCTGCTGTTCGGCTTCAACATCCGCACGGACAGCCCCCTGGGCCCGTGGCTGGGCCTGGCCATCGGCGCGATCGCCATCCTGCTGGCGGCCTACAGCTTCGTGCTCGACTTCGAGAACATCAAGCGCGGTGTCGAGGTCGGCGTCCCGGAGAAGATGGCCTGGTCCGCGGCCTTCGGCCTGACCGTCACCCTCGTGTGGCTCTACATCGAGATCCTGCGCATCCTGGCGATCATCCGGGAGATGACTTCCAACTAGGTCCTCGTTCCCAGGTTCCGCCACCGGCGACGGCCCGGTCCCCTCACGGGACCGGGCCGTCGCCGTGTCCGCTGTCCCGCCCCGGGGCGGGCGGTGGCCTCAGTGGTAGGTGATCCGCGGACCGGGCGCGGGAAGGGTGGCCGCGTGCGCCGCGGCGGCCCCCCGCGGCGGACGCCCCACGAACAGCCAGCCGAGCACCTTCTCGTCGGAGCCCAGCCCGTAGAAGGCGCGCAGCGCGTCCTCGTCCGCGCCGTCACGGGGCGCCCAGGCGGTGGCCCAGCCCGCGCCCCAGAAGGCGGCCTCGAGCAGCGGGCGGGCCCCGTGCGCGGCGGCGAGCTGCTCCTTGCGCGGCGCCCCCAGGGCGTCGTCGGGGCTGAACACCAGCGCGCACCCCAGCCCCCCGGTGCTCGCCCACTGCAGCGACCCCCGGAACGTCGCCAGCCGCCGCAGCTGCTTGCCCTTGAGCCGGGGGAACGGCGTGCTCATGGTGGGCACCCGGCGCATGCCCGCGGCCGCCGCCGCCAGCTCGGGCGCGGAGCGGCGCGTGGTCACGGCCACCCGCCAGCTGAGCCCGGGGTCCGCGGCGGCCGGGCCGGCGGCCGCGCGGAGCACGGCCTCCAGCTCCTCCCGCGGCGGGGCATCCGGGGTCAGGGCGGAGGCGGGACGCCGCTGGGCGAGGATCCGGAGGAACGCACGTGACATGGCGCCAGTCTGTCACCGCGGGCGCCCCGGCGGCGGTTTCCGCGACAGCCGCGTCGGCCGTCCCCGGCAGAGGCGCTCCCGTCCGGTCCGCACCCGGAGGAACCGGGTGCCGGTGTCGGCCCCGCGTCACCTGCCGGTCGTCCGGCCGTGGAAGGATGATGCCATGCCTTCCACTGCGCACGACGCCGAGCGTCCCCCGCTCCCGGGGCCCGGCAACGAGCTCCCGCCGTTGCACGGCAACGCCGCCGGGGGTGTGGCGGTCTCGGTGCGCGTCGCCGCCGCCTGGTCGTGGCGGCTGCTCATCATCCTCGCGGCCGTGGGCCTGTTCGGCTACATGCTCTCCACGATCACGGTGGTCATCATCCCCGTGCTCATCGCGGGGCTGCTCGCCGGCCTGCTGTTCCCCCTGGTGAAGGGGATGCGGGCCCAGCACGTGCCCGCCGGTCTGGCCTCGGGCCTCACCGTCCTGGGCTTCATCGGCCTCGTGGTGGGCCTGCTCGTGCTGGCCGGGCGGCAGATCGTGCTCGGCTTCGCCCAGCTGTCCGAGAACGTGGTGGTCGGCACCCAGCAGCTGCTGGGCTGGCTCGAGGACGGGCCCCTGAACCTCAGCGCGGACAGCGTGAACGACTGGATCGACGAGCTCGGCACCACGGTGCAGGACAACAGCCAGGCCATCCTGAACGGGGCCATGTCCTTCGGCTCCACGGCCGGCAACGTCCTGACCGGCATCATCATCATGCTGTTCACGCTGCTCTTCTTCCTCATGGACGGGGAGCGGATCTGGCTCTTCCTGGTCCGGCTGTTCCCGGTCAGCGCCCGGCGCGCCGTCAACGGCGCCGGGCGGCGGGGCTGGCACTCGCTCGTGCAGTACGCCCGGATCCAGGGCTTCGTGGCGTTCGTGGACGCCGTGGGCATCGGCCTGAGCGCCTTCTTCCTCGGCGTGCCCCTGGCCCTGCCCATCGGCATCCTCGTCTTCCTCGGCTCCTTCATCCCGATCGTGGGCGCGGTGCTGACCGGCGCGGTCGCCGTGCTCGTCGCCCTCGTGGCCAACGGCTTCGGCACCGCCCTGGCCATGCTCGCGTTCGTCCTCCTGGTGCAGCAGATCGAGTCCAACGTCCTGCAGCCCCTCGTCATGGGCCGGGCCGTGTCCCTGCACCCGCTGGCCGTGTTCCTCGCCGTGGCCTCCGGCACGATCCTCTTCGGCATCGCCGGCGCCCTGTTCGCGGTGCCCGTGATGGCCTTCCTCAACACGGTGGTGCGCTACCTCGTGGGCGGGACCTGGAAGGGGGACGACGAGATCCCGTGGGAGCCCTACTACTTCCCCTGGGAGATCAAGAAGCACGCCAGCCGCAACGAGCTGACCCGGGACCAGATCATGGCCCAGCTCCAGCGCTTCCGCCGGACCCGGGCCCAGGAGCGCCTCCAGGCCGCGCTCAAGCGCGGGCGCAAGGCCGACCGCACCCGGACCGCGGCCGGGGACGCCGGACGGCCGGGCGGCGGACGGCCGGGCGGCGGACGGCCGGATGACGGACGGCCGGATGGCGGCGAGCGGCCGGAGGAGGCCGGCGCCGGCACCGGGGAGGCCCCCGGGCGGTCTCCGGACACCGACTAGGATGGGGACCGCGCCCGCCGCCGGCGGGCGCGAGCCGTGCCCCGCCCCCGGGTCCCGCGCACGCACCGACAAGGAAGACCCACCGTGAGCCTGGCCGCCCTGCCCGTCCGCCTCGCCGACATCGAGGACGCCGCCGCACTGCTCGACGGGGTGATCGACCGGACGCCGGTGGCCCACTCGCGGGCCCTCTCCCGCCTGGTCGGCACCGAGGTCAACCTCAAGGCCGAGAACCTCCAGCGCGCGGGCTCCTTCAAGGTCCGCGGCGCCTACGTGCGGATGGCCAAGCTCACCGCCGAGGAGAAGGCACGCGGGGTGGTGGCCGCCTCCGCCGGCAACCACGCCCAGGGAGTCGCCCTCGCCGCAGACCGGCTGGGGATCACCGCCCGCATCTACATGCCCATGGGTGCGGCCCTGCCCAAGGTCGCCGCGACCCGGGACCACGGCGCGGAGGTCGTGCTGCACGGCGACGCGGTAGACGAGGCGCTCGCCGAGGCGCAGCGCCACGCCGAGCGGACCGGGGCGGTCTTCGTCCACCCCTTCGACCACACGGACATCGTGGCCGGCCAGGGCACCCTGGGCCTGGAGCTCCTCGACCAGATCCCCGACGTCGACACCGTGATCACCGGTGTGGGCGGCGGCGGGCTGCTCGCCGGGGTGGCCGTGGCCGTCAAGGCCCGCGCGGAGCAGCTGGGCCGGCCGATCCGGCTGATCGGCGTGCAGGCGGAGAACGCCGCCGCCTATCCGCCGTCCCTCGCCGGGGACGCCCTGGTGACCCTCGAGCGCGTCTCGACCATCGCCGACGGCATCGCCGTGGGGAAGCCGGGCCAGCTGCCCTTCAGCATCATCAAGGAGCTCGTCGACGACGTCGTGACGGTCTCCGAGGACTCCCTCGCCCAGGCGCTGATCTTCCTGCTGGAGCGCAACAAGCTCGTGGTGGAGCCCGCCGGCGCCGTGGGGGTCGCCGCCCTGCTGGACGGCCGGCTGCAGGAGCGGTACCCGGACCTGGGCAGCACCGCGGTGGTGCTCTCCGGCGGCAACATCGACCCCATGCTCATGCTCAAGGTCATCCAGCGCGGCCTCTCCGCCGCCGGGCGGTACATGACGATCAAGATGATGCTCACCGACCGGCCGGGCGAGCTGGCGCTGATCTCCAAGGTCATCGCCGTGCAGGACGCCAACGTCACCGGCGTGGACCACACCCGCATCGGCGGCGCGCTCAGCATGGGCGACGTCTCCATCACGATCGACATGGAGACCAAGGGCCACGAGCACTGCCGCCAGGTCCTCCGGGCGCTCGAGGCCGAGGGGTTCCACCCCGTCGTCGTGCACTGAGCGCCCCGCCGGTGCGCGCCGCGCCCGGCACGGCGACGGCGCCGGCCCCCGTGGGGACCGGCGCCGCTGCCGTGCGCGCGGGCGGCGACGTCAGGAGCGACGCCGCCCGGTGAGGTAGGTGGCGAAGCCGCTGACGAACGTCGCGAACACGAAGACGTTGCGCAGGCTGCCGGGGGCGCTCGCCGCCGGATCGCCCTGGCCGGCGAAGTGCAGGACCACGGCGACGACGCCGAGCACCACGGTGAGCACCATGAGGGCCCGGGTGCCGGGCCCGGGGCTGCGCAGCCAGTGGGTCGTCACGGCACGCTCAGCCCTGGAACGGCTTGGCGTCCAGGATCTTGACCGGGATCTGCTTGCCGTTGGGCGCGGTGTAGGACAGCTCGTCGCCGACCTGGTGACCGGAGATGGCCGAGCCCATCGGGGACTTCTCGGAGAACACCTCCAGGTCGCTGCCGGCGGCCAGGTCCTCGGCCACCTCGCGGGAGCCGATCAGGAAGGTCATCGGCTCCCCGGCGATCTCCGCGGTGACGACCATGCCGGCCTCCACGATCCCGTCGTCCGCGGGGGCCTCGCCGACCTGGGCGTTCTCGAGCAGGCCCTTGAGGTGGGCGATGCGGCCCTCGTTCTTGCCCTGCTCCTCGCGGGCGGCGTGGTAGCCGCCGTTCTCCTTGAGGTCGCCCTCCGAGCGGGCCTGGTCGATGCGCTCCACGATCTCGTGCCGGTACGGCCCGGAGATGTAGTCGAGCTCCTTCTTCAGACGGTCGTAGGCCTCCTGGGTCAGCCAGGCGCCCTGGTTGCTGGTCTTGGTCACATTCTCTCCTCGGTGGACGGACGGCCGGACCGCCGGAGCCCGCCCGGGGCGTCCCGGGCGGCGGCGGACCGGAGCGACGGCGCGGGCGCCGTCGTCGGTGCGGGGATCCGCATAACGCAAAGTCCCCGCCCCGGTGCCGGGCCGTCCGTGCGGACGGTGCCCGGTGGCCGGGGACGGGGAGTCCTGACCTCCCAGTCTAGGCGGGGCCGGGGGAAGGCCCAAAGCACGGTGAGGTTTACGACACGTCCGCGGCGGCCGTGCCGTCCTCGACCCAGCAGGAGTCGACGACCGCGGTGGTGGCCAGGTTCGTGGTGCGCACGGAGGCGCGGTGGGTGCTCGTCCCGCCGTCGCCCAGCTGCTCCTCGGGCACCGCCCCGACGGTCACCTCCGCCCAGCCCACCACGGCGTACTCCTCGTTCAGGGCGCTGACCGCGCAGGTCACCACGTCGCCGGGACGCTTGGTGAGGTCGAAGTCCGCCGTCACCCGCGCCTCGGAGACGACCTGGAAGCCGATGTCCTTGAACGTGGGCGCCGCGCCCCGGGCGGTGACCACCCACACGATGAACACGGCCGCGAGGAGGGTCGCCAGCACCAGCAGGCCCAGCCAGCCGCGCGGGCCGAGCCGGCGGGCACGGGCGGGGCGTCCGTAGCGGTCGCGGAGCAGTGCGGGGGAGTCGGTGGACACGGCGGCCTCGGGTCTCGGCAACGGGGAAGGCGGCGCCGGGCCCGGCGACCGCCCGTCCACTGTAGCCGAGCCCGCTGGGAGCATCCCGGGCACGCCGCGGCCCCGCGGACGCGTAAAATGGAGGGCGGCCCGTGCCCGCAGCGGCCGTGCCGCACCACCCCCGACCGATCCCGAGAGGACCTCCCGAGTGACCTCCCTGTCCCAGATGCGCCTGCTGGCCGTCCACGCCCACCCCGACGACGAGTCGAGCAAGGGTGCCGCGACCATGGCCCACTACGTCCGGCAGGGGGTCGAGGTCATGGTGGCCACGTGCACCGGAGGGGAGCGCGGTTCGATCCTCAACGGGGAGATGGAGGGCCACCCCTACGCCGAGCGGGACCTGACCGGCCTGCGCCGGCTGGAGATGGCCCAGGCCGCCGCCGCGCTGGAGATCCAGCACCGGTGGCTGGGCTTCATGGACTCGGGCCTGCCCGAGGGCGACCCGCTGCCGCCGCTGCCGTGGGGCTGCTTCGCCCTGCAGCCGCTGGAGCGGGCCGCCGCCCCGCTGGTGCGGCTCGTGCGCGAGTTCCGCCCGCACGTGATCCTCACGTACGACGAGAACGGCGGGTATCCGCACCCCGACCACATCCAGACCCACAACGTCTCGGTCGAGGCGTTCCGCGCCGCCGGCGACCCCGACCGGTACCCGGGCCTCGGCGAGCCCTGGACGCCGCTGAAGCTCTACTACGACCGGGCCTTCAACCTCGAGCGCTTCGTCGCCCTGCACGAGGCTCTCGAGCAGCGCGGCCTGCAGTCGCCGTACGCGGAGCGGATCGCGGCCTGGCAGGAGACCGACCCGGAGGGCCACCGCCCGCCCGCCCCCCGGCACGAGACCACCACAAAGATCCAGTGCCCGGACGCCTTCGTGCGCCGGGACGAGGCGCTGCGCAGCCACCGCACCCAGGTGGCCCCGGACGGGATGTTCTTCGCCGTCTCCGCCGAGATGCAGGCCGAGGTGTGGCCGTGGGAGGACTACGTGCTGGCGGACTCGCGGGTGTCCACCGCACTGCCGGAGAACGACCTGTTCGCCGGGATCCTGGGCTGAACGAGGAGATGACCGCCGTGCTGAACGTGCTCGCCCTGCTCCCCGCGATGGCGCCAAACCCGATCGACGAGGGCACGCTGCGCCCCGGGCTGGACCCCAGCCAGGTGACCCCCGGGGTGGCCGGCTTCCTCATGTCCCTGGTGCTCGCGGTGGCCGTGATCCTGCTCGTGCTCGACTTCAACCGCCGCAACCGGCGGATGCGCTACCGCGCGGAGTACGCCGAGCGCCGCGCCGCCGAGGAGCAGGTGGGCGGCTACACCCGGGAGGCCCCCGACGCCCCGGCCGCCGGGGAGACCCCGGGCTCTGCGGCCGAGGACCCGGGAGGACCCGACCCGCGCGGCTGAGACCGGGGCCCCTTCCTCGGGGCCCCGCGCCGGACCCGAGACCCGAGGAGCGCACGTGCCCAACCGACTGACCGGACAGTCCTCCGCCTACCTGCGCCAGCACGCGGACAACCCCGTGGCCTGGCAGCCCTTCGACGACGCCGCGTTCGCCGAGGCCGTCCGCCGCGACGTCCCGGTGTTCCTCTCGGTCGGCTACGCCGCCTGCCACTGGTGCCACGTGATGGCCCACGAGTCCTTCGAGGACCCGGAGGTCGGCGCCTACCTCGACGAGCACTTCGTGCCGGTCAAGGTGGACCGGGAGGAGCGCCCCGACGTGGACGCCGTCTACATGAGCGCCACCCAGCTGCTCACCAGCCAGGGCGGGTGGCCCATGAGCGTGTTCCTCACCCCGGACGGCCGGGCCTTCCACGCCGGCACCTACTTCCCGCCCCGCCCCGCCCACGGCATGCCGTCCTTCCGGCAGGTGCTCGAGGCGGTGACGGAGGCGTGGGCCACCCGCCGCGGCGAGCTGGAGCAGGCCGCGGACGCGGTCGCCCGCGCCGTCGCCGGACAGGCGGAGGACCTGCGCACCGCCCTGGCCGCCGGCGCGGTGCCCGTGCCGGCGGCCGGGGACGGCCCGGACCCGACCGCCGCGGCCCTCGAGGTGCTCCTGCAGGAGGAGGACCCGGTCCACGGCGGATTCGGCGGAGCCCCCAAGTTCCCGCCCTCCACCGTGCTGCCGCTGCTGGAGCGGATCGCGGCCGGGCCCGGCGGACCGGCCGCGGAGCAGGCCCGCGGCCTGCTGGGCCGCACCCTCGGCGCCATGCGGGTCTCCGCGCTCTTCGACCAGGTGGGCGGCGGCTTCTACCGCTACTCGGTGACCCGGGAGTGGTCCCTGCCGCACTACGAGAAGATGCTCTACGACAACGCCCAGCTGCTGCGCGCCTACGCGCGCGCCGCGGCCCGGGAGCCCGGCCGCGGCGACGAGCGCACGGCCGCGGCCACGGCCGCGTTCCTGCTGCGCGAGCTGCGCCTGCCCGGCGGGGCGTTCGCCTCCTCCCTGGACGCGGACAGCCCCTCCGCGGACGGGGACGTGCACAGCGGGGAGGGCGCCTTCTACGTGTGGACCCGCGCCGAGCTGGCCGCGGTGCTCGGCCCCGAGCGCGGCACGGCCGTGGCCGACCTCATGGGGGTGGCCGCCGGCCGCGCCCAGCCGCTGCACCCGGGGCGCGTCCTGGACGAGGAGGAGCAGGCACTGTGGGACGCCGCGCGGCCCGAGCTCGCGGCGGCCCGGGCGGCCCGGCCCGCCCCGGCCCGGGACGACAAGGTCGTGGCCGGGTGGAACGGGCTGGCGATCACGGCCCTCGCCGAGGCCGGCGTGCTGCTGGAGGACCCCGCGCTGCTGCTCGCGGCCGAGGAGGCCGCCGGGCACCTGTGGGAGGTGCACTGGGACGGCGGCCGCCGCCGGCTGGCGCGCACCAGCCACGCCGGCTCGGCGGAGCGCTCCATCGAGGGCCTGCTGGAGGACTACGCGCTGCTGGCCGAGGCGTTCCTGGCCCTGTACCGGGCCACCGGCGCCACGGCCTGGCTCCGGCGGGCCCGCACGCTCGCCGACGCGGCCGAGGAGCGCTTCTCGCACCCGGACCCGGACGGCGGGGAGCGGGCGCCGGGACGGATCTGGTCCGACCTCGCCGACGTCCCCGCCCCGCTGCTGGCCGCCGGCGGCTCGGGGCGCGCCCAGCCCCTCGACGACGTCACGCCCGCCGGCGCCGCCGTGCTCGCGGCGGTGCTCGTGGAGCTGTGGGCCCTGGACGAGGACGAGGCCCGCGCCCGGCTCGTCCCGTCCCTGCTCGGTCCGCTGCAGCTCCTGGCCCAGCGCTCGCCCCGCGCCGCGGGACGGGCCCTCACCGTGCAGGCCGAGCTGGTCTCCGCGCCGGCCCACGTGGTGCTCGCCGGAGGGACCGCCGAGGACAAGCTCGAGGCCCGCCGCGCCGTCGGGCCCGCCGCGGTGCTGGGCACCCACGTGATCGACGCCGACGCCCCCGGGGCGCCCGGCGCCGCACGCGGGAGGACGGCGCCGGGCGGGCGGTTCACGGTCTACGTGTGCCGGGACTTCGTCTGCCGCGCCCCGGTCCACACGGTCGCCGAGCTGCGCGAGGAGCTGGCGGCGGGGGACTGACTCAGCCGAGCATCGCGAGCATGATCGCCACGTAGTGCAGCCCGAAGCCGAGGACCGTGCAGGCGTGGAAGATCTCGTGGAAGCTGAACACCTCGGGCAGCAGCCGCGGGCGCTTGGTGCCGTAGAACACCGCGCCGGTGATGTAGGCGGCGCCGCCCGCCGCGGTGAGCACCGCCGCCGGCGGGCTGGTCTGCCAGAACTGGGGGAGGTAGACGACGGCGAGGCAGCCCATCACCACGTAGAGCGGGGTGTAGAGCCACCGGGGCGCGAGCGTCCACAGCAGCCGGAAGAGCACCAGCCCCGCGGCGCAGGCCCAGATCACGCTCAGCAGCACCCGGGACTGGTCCGGGGCCAGCAGTGCGACGGCCAGCGGGGTGTAGGTCCCCGCGATCAGCAGGGCGATGTTGGAGTGGTCCATCCGGCGCAGGACCATGTGCAGCCGGCGGGGCCAGTAGGCGCGGTGGTAGATCGCCGACACGCCGAACAGCAGGATCCCGGTGACCCCGTACACAGCGCACGCGATGCGCAGCTCCGTGGTCGGGGCGAGCATTATCGCCACGAGCCCCAGGGCGACGACGACGGGCGTGAAGCCGGCGTGGATCCAGCCCCGCCACGCGGGCTTGCGCTCCGCGAGGTCCTCGAGCCGGTGCTCGATCGCCTCCCCGAGCTCTGCGGCGGCGCGGGCCGGCCCCCCGTGCGAGTGCTCCATGGTGTTCCTTCCGGCGTGCTGCGGTGAATCCGGACGATCCTCCACCGGGTAGTTTAGGAGGCGTCCCCGGCCGCCGCCCGGGCCCGTGACCGCCGACACGGCCGGGTCCGCCGCCCCCACCAGCTCCGGCGGCGCGCCAGGCACCCCGCTCAGCACGAGCACCAGCACCAGGACCCGCGGCCCCCGCCGCGGGCGAGACCTCGGGAGGACCCACAGATGCCCAAGCCACGGCCGCTCTACCGGTTCTACGAGCGCCGGCTCGCCGCCGACCTCGACCCGCGGCGGCTGCCCAAGCACGTCGGCGTGCTCGTGGACGGGAACCGGCGGTGGGCCAAGCAGTTCGGCGCCTCGACCTCGGACGGGCACAAGGCGGGGGCGCAGAAGATCGTGGAGTTCCTGGGCTGGTGCCGGGAGCTGGACATCGAGGTGGTCACCCTCTACATCCTCTCCACCGAGAACCTCAAGCGTCCGGCCGCGGAGCTGGAGCCCCTGCTCGAGATCATCTCGGACCTCATGGAGACCCTCTCCGAGACGGGCATCTGCCGGGTCCAGCCCGTGGGCGCCCTCGAGATGCTGCCGCCGCGGCTGGCCGCGTGCCTGGCCGACCTCACCGAGCGCACGGCGGACAACGCCGGCCCGCACCTGAACATCGCGGTGGGCTACGGCGGCCGGCAGGAGATCGTCGACGCCGTGCGGGAGGTCCTCACCGAGGCCCTCGACGCCGGCGCCGACGTCCGGGAGCTGGCCCAGGAGCTGTCGGTGGAGCACATCTCGGAGCACCTCTACACCCGCGGGCAGCCGGACCCGGACCTGCTCATCCGCACCTCGGGGGAGCAGCGGCTCTCCGGCTTCCTCATGTGGCAGTCCGCCTACAGCGAGTACTACTTCTGCGAGGCCCTGTGGCCGGACTTCCGGCGGGTGGACTTCCTGCGGGCGCTGCGCGACTACGCGTCCCGCCAGCGGCGCTTCGGCGGCTGAACCCCCCCGGGACGTCGCTGGCAATTTCCGCCTCGTTCACCGTTTCTGCTCGCGCGGCGGGTCCGGCCTGCGTACGTTGTCCTCAGGCGGGCGGCGCGGACGCCGACCGCCGGACAGAGGAGGAAGGGCCGCCATGAGCATCTCCAAGAACACGGAGCGCATCGTCGACATCTCCGCCCCGCTGGGCGCCGCCCAGCCGCGGACCGGGGTGCGCTCCTACGTGATCGACACCTCGGTGCTCCTGTCCGACCCACGGGCCGTCCTGCGCTTCGCCGAGCACGAGGTGGTGCTGCCGGTCGTGGTGATCACCGAGCTGGAGGGCAAGCGGCACGACCCCGAGCTGGGCTACTTCGCCCGGCAGGCCCTCCGCCTGCTCGACGACCTGCGGGTGGAGCACCACGGGCTGAACCGTCCCGTCCCGATCGGGGACCAGGGCGGAACCCTCGTGGTGGAGCTCAACCACGTCTCGGACACCGTGCTGCCCGTGAGCTTCCGGCTCAAGGACAACGACTCCCTGATCCTGGCGGTGGCCCTGAGCCTCTCCAACGACGGCCGGGACGTGTGCATCGTGTCCAAGGACCTCCCGATGCGGGTGAAGGCCTCCGCCCTGGGCCTGGAGGCCGAGGAGTACCGGGCGGAGTGGGTGGGCTCGGACGTCGAGTGGTCCGGCACCGCGTCCGTGGACGTGCCCGACGACGTCGTGGACCGGCTCTACACCGGTGAGGCCGTCGTGGTCCCGGGCACGGAGGGCCTGCCGGCCAACACGGGCCTGACCCTGCACTCGACCCGCGGCAGCGCCCTGGCGCGGATCCGCGCGGACGGTGCGGCCCGGGTGGTGCGCGGGGACCGGGACGTCTTCGGCGTCAACGGCCGCTCCGCCGAGCAGCGGCTGGCCATCGACCTGCTGCTGGACCCCGAGGTCGGCATCGTCTCCCTCGGCGGCCGGGCCGGCACCGGCAAGTCCGCCCTGGCGCTGTGCGCGGGCCTGGAGACGGTCATGGAGCGCCGCGAGCACCGCAAGGTCATGGTGTTCCGCCCGCTCTACGCGGTGGGCGGCCAGGAGCTGGGCTACCTGCCCGGCTCCGAGGAGGAGAAGATGAACCCGTGGGGCCAGGCCGTCTTCGACACCCTCGGGGCGCTGGTCTCCCCGGAGGTCGTCGAGGAGGTGCTCGACCGCGGGATGCTCGAGGTGCTGCCCCTGACCCACATCCGCGGCCGCTCCCTGCACGACGCCTTCGTGATCGTGGACGAGGCCCAGTCGCTCGAGAAGAACGTGCTCCTGACGGTGCTCTCCCGCATCGGCCAGGGCTCCAAGGTGATCATGACCCACGACGTCGCCCAGCGCGACAACCTGCGGGTGGGCCGCCACGACGGGGTCACCGCGGTGGTCGAGGCGCTCAAGGGCCACCCGCTGTTCGGCCACGTCACCCTCACCCGCTCGGAGCGCTCGCCGATCGCGGCGCTGGTGACGGAGGTGCTGGGCGACCTGGAGCCCTGAGGCCGGCCCGTGGCCGGTCGGCTCAGGGGCCGACCGGCCAGGGCAGGTGCCGGCTCACGTCGGTGAGGTCCAGCCGCACGGAGGTGAAGAGGTCGTCGATGAAGTAGTCGTCGACGGCCTCGATCCTCAGGTCGTGGCCGGTGCCCGCGAGGGGCCCCTCGAGGACCTCCGAGCGCACGCACACGCCCGTCCGCTCGTCGAGCAGCACCCGGGTGCGGGCCGGGGCGAGCGGATGGCCCGGCGTGCTCGGCGTGTAGGCGGAGCCCGGGGACACCACCGCGCCGCGCACCGCCCGCCCGTGGTGGACGCCCGTGAAGACCTCCTCGACTGTGCACGGGCGCCGCTCCGGCAGATAGGGCGGCACGGGGGCGCTGCCGGCGAGCTCGACCGGGTCGAGGATGGCCTGCCAGCGGCCGCCGCCGAAGACGGGGTCCCCGTAGGCGGCCTCCGGCCGGCGCTCCACCAGGCCGGAGTCGGTGAAGACCGGGGTCACGAGGGACGGCGCGAGCAGCCAGGACGACGAGGTGGAGGCCACGTAGAAGTCGTCGCGCGAGCGCTCCAGCGAGGTGGCCGTGTAGAGGGGGACCCCGTCCAGGGTCTCCACGCGCAGCTCCGACGGACGGCGCACCCACGCCCGCACCGGCTCGCGCGGTGCCTGGTCCGGTGGTGCGAGCCAGGACAGCCCGAAGCGCAGGGTGTCCCAGCGCCACGGCGAGGACCGGCACAGCGCGGCGAACTCGTCCGGATCGGTGGGCGCGGGGGCGGGGGAGCGGGGCATGGCCCCAGTCTAGGGAGGCCGGCACCGGTCCACAGGGCCCGGGCCCGCCGGCCGGCCCGGCGGCTACGATGCCCGGTGTGAGCGCCTTCCTGACCGACCAGTTCGCCCGCGGGGACGCCGCGGGCTGGGCCGCCGGGGCGCTCGCGGCGGCCGGCCTGCTGGTGCTGGCCGGCGGGTGCGCGTGGCTGTGGCGCACGGACGTGCGCGAGCACCTGCTGCCCGGCCGGGTGGTGCGCCCGCTCTATCCCGTGTGCGGCGGGCTGCTGGGCGCCGCGGCGCTCGTGGCCGGGGAGCCGGTGCGGCTGCTGTGGATGCTGTGGGGCCTGGCGGTGATGGGCGGGATCTACGTCCTGCTCCGCCTGCTGCATCCCGCCGGGATGGGTATGGGCGACGTCCGGCTGTCCGGGCTGCTGGGCATGTGCCTGGGTTCCGCCTCGGTGTGGCACGCAGTGCTCGGCGCGGCGGCCGGGTTCGTGCTCGGCGGTCTGGCCGGGGCCCTGCTGGTGGTCGCGGGCCGGGCCGGGGCCCGGACCCGCGTGGCCTTCGGCCCGGCGATGATCAGCGGCGCCCTCGGGGTGCTGCTGCTGCTCTGAGCGCCCCGGCCGGCCCGTGCCGCGCGATCCGTGCCGCGCCGGCCCGCGGGCGCCTGCCAGAATGGGCCGGGACCCCCGGCCCCCGGGCCGACCACCGCCGGACAAGGATCGCCCATGCCCGTCCCCGAGTTCGTCCTCTCCCTGCGGGAGAAGATCGGCCACGACCTGCTCTGGCTGCCCGCGGTCACCGCCGTCGTCCTGCGCGACGACGGCCGGGTGCTGCTGGCCCGGCGCAGCGACAACGGCAACTGGGGGCTGGTCAGCGGGATCGTGGAACCCGGCGAGGAACCGGCGGTCACGGCGGTGCGGGAGTGCCTGGAGGAGACCGGCGTCGTCGCCGTCGTGGAGGACCTCGTGGCGATCAAGGCCGGCGAGCCGGTGCAGTACCCCAACGGGGACCGGTGCCAGTTCCTCGACCACACCTTCCGCTGCCGCTGGGTCTCCGGGGAGGCCCGGGTCAACGACGACGAGTCCCTCGAGGTCGGCTGGTACCACCCGTCCGACACCCCGGAGCTCCCGCCGCACCAGCGGGCGCGGCTCGACGCGGCCCTGGCCCACGACGGCCGGGCGCGCTTCGTGGTCTGAGCCGGCGGCCGCTCCCGGTCCGGACCGGGAGCGGCCGACGCCGCGGGGAGCCGCCGCGGGGGAACGACGCACAAGAAACACAGCGTGCTTACTTGTGGGCCGGTGCACACGTTCCTAGACTCGGAAGCGTCCGCACCCGCAGCACCGACGAGCAAGGAGGAGCAACATGGCCACAGGAGAGACGGGTTTCGACGACGTCACCTACGACCTGGTGTCCGTGCAGTACCACGCGCTCAAAGCAGGTCACGACTACGGCCAGTACGTGCGGGACGCCCGCAACGCCGGCCGCGACGACATCGCCGACTTCTTCGAGAAGGTGATGTCCGAGGACTCCGCACGGGCCCAGCAGTGCCACGAGTTCATCAAGGAGCTCTCCAAGTCCGGCGAGTCCGGCCCCGCCGTGACCTCCTGATCCGGAGCACCGGTCCGGGGCGGGAGCCGCCGGACGACGAAAAGGGGGTCGCCCCCGCACCGGGACCGTGTCCGGTGCGGGGGCGACCCCCTTCCGCGCGTGCCTCGCGCCGGGTCAGGCGTTGGGGCCCGTCATCGTGGTGACGTCCAGCGCGCGGTCCAGCTCCTCCTCGGTGAGCTGCCCGTTCTCGACGTAGCCCAGGGCGAGAGTCGCCTCGCGCACCGTCATCTTGTTCGCCACGGCGTGCTTGGCGATCTTCGCGGCGGCCTCGTAGCCGATGGCCTTGTTCAGCGGGGTCACGATGGAGGGGGAGGCCTCGGCCAGGAACCGGCAGCGCTCCACGTTCGCCTCGAGCCCGTCGATCATCTTCTCCGCCATGACCCGCGAGGAGTTGGCGAGCAGCCGGATCGACTCCAGCAGGGCGGAGGCCATGACCGGGATGCCCACGTTGAGTTCGAAGGCTCCGTTGGTGGAGGACAGGGACACCGTGGTGTCGTTGCCGATCACCTGGGCGCAGACCTGGATCGTGGACTCGCAGATCACCGGGTTCACCTTGCCCGGCATGATCGAGGAGCCCGGCTGCAGGTCGGGGATGAGGATCTCGCCCAGGCCGGTGTTGGGGCCGGAGCCCATCCAGCGCAGGTCGTTGTTGATCTTCATGTAGCTGTAGGCCACGGTGCGCAGCTGCCCCGAGGCCTCGACGAGGCCGTCCCGGTTGGCCTGGGCCTCGAAGTGGTTGCGCGCCTCCGTGATCGGCAGTCCGGTCTCCTCGGCCAGCAGCTCGATCACGCGGGCGGAGAACCCGGCGGGGGTGTTGATGCCGGTGCCCACTGCGGTCCCGCCCAGGGGCACCTCGGCCACGCGGGGCAGGGCGGCCTGGACGCGCTCGATGCCGTAGCGCACCTGGGCGGCGTATCCGCCGAACTCCTGGCCCAGGGTCACCGGGGTGGCGTCCATCAGGTGCGTGCGCCCCGACTTCACGACGTCCCGGAACTCGGCGGCCTTGCGCTCGAGGGACTCGGCGAGCTGCGTCATGGCGGGGACCAGGTCGTTGACCAGGGCGCCCGTGACGGCCACGTGCACGGAGGTCGGGAAGACGTCGTTGGAGGACTGGGAGGCGTTGACGTGGTCGTTGGGATGGACCTCGACGCCCTTGCCCTCCAGCGCCCGGCTGGCCAGGGTGGCCAGGACCTCGTTGGTGTTCATGTTGGAGGACGTCCCGGAGCCGGTCTGGAACACGTCGATCGGGAAGTGCTCGTCGTACCGGCCCGTGGCGACCTGGTCCGCGGCCTCGGCGATCGCGCGGGCGCGCTCGTCGTCGAGCACCCCCAGCTCCGCGTTCGCCAGGGCGGCGGCCTTCTTGATCTGCGCCAGCGCGACGATGTGCTGGGGCTCGAGGGTCCTGCCGGAGATGGGGAAGTTCTCGACGGCGCGCTGAGTCTGGGCGCGGTACAGGGCCTGTGCGGGCACCCGCACCTCGCCCATGGTGTCGTGCTCGATGCGGTACTCGGTGGACGCTGCCGTGCTGTTTGCCGTGGTGTCTGTGGTGGTGTTCGCCATGGCGTCAGTCTAGGTCAGCCCGAGGTGACGCCCGGCACGGTGACCCGCGGCGTCCGGGGTCCTCAGCGGGCCGGCAGCCAGGTCCCGTGGCCGTGCACGAGCTCGGCCTGCCCGTCCTGCAGGTGGTAGAAGACGCCCACCACGGCCACCTCGCCCTGCGAGACGGCCTCGTTGATGATTCGCGACTGCTCGAGCAGCCGGGAGGCCGTCTGCTTGGTGTGCTCGACCACGGCCGAGTTGACGTCGGGCTCCCCGTGCCGCCGGGCGTCGAGCACGGACGGCATGATCCGCTCGATGAGGTCCCGCTGGAAGCCGCGCGGCATGTCCCCGGAGTGCGCGGTCGCGTGCGTGGCGCTGACCGCCCCGCACGAGTCGTGGCCCAGGACCATGACCAGCGGGGTGCCCAGGTTGGCCACGGCGTACTCGATCGAGCCGAGCACGGCGTCGTCGATGACCTGCCCGGCGGTGCGGACCACGAAGGCGTCCCCGAGCCCGAGGTCGAAGATGATCTCGGCGGCCAGCCGGGAGTCCGAGCAGCCGAAGATCACCGCGAACGGGTCCTGTCCGCCCGCCACGGACTGCCGGCGGGAGGCGTCCTGGTTGGGGTGCAGGGACTCGCCGGCCACGAAGCGGGCGTTGCCCTCGCGCAGGCGCTGCCAGGCGGCGGCCGGGGTGCGGGGCGAGGAGTCGTCGGATCGGATCTCGGGGGTCATGGCTGCTCCGTGGGTGCGGGGTCGGAGACCTCGGCGAGTGCCGCGGTCACTGCGGTGGCGAGGTGGTCCAGCTCGGCGCCGGGCGCGTCGCCCTTGAGCACCACGGTGGAGCCGTCGACCTCGCCGGAGTAGACGGTCAGGGCGTCCCGGTCCCGGGACTCCTCCCGGACGTGGACGTCCCACTGCACGCCCCCGGCCTCGGCGGTCGCGGAGACGGGCACGGCCTCGGTCTGCTGGGCCAGCCACGTGGGGTTGGCCAGGGACGTCTGCACGAGGCCGATGAAGTTGCCCTGCGGGGTGGCCCAGCCGATCTCCCAGTAGGGCACGCCCTCCGCGGCCCCGGCGTCCCAGCGGGCGTAGTTGGCCGTCCAGTCCTCACCCGGCTCGGGGACGACCGGCGGGAACGGGGCCTCCTCGGCCACGTAGTCCGCCTCCTGCGCCACGTCGATGTCGGGGCGGTACGGCTGGGCGTCCGGGCGCGGCTGGAGCCACACGAACGGCAGCACCAGCAGCAGCAGGACGGCCATCGAGATGATCATGCCCTGCACGGGGGCGTTGATCCGCCGCGCCTGCTTCTCCGTGATCTGGGGCAGGGGCGGCGTCCCGGGGCTGGGCGCGGACCCGGGCGCGGCCGCACGGGGCGCGTCCGCGGGCGGCTCGGCGGAACGGTCGGGGGTCGGGGAACTCACGGGTCCATTGTGCCCTGTCCGGGAGGTCGCGGTCGCACCGCCGGGCTGACTGTGAGCCGGCTCCCAGCGCGCGGACGGGCGGGCGATATGCTGGGCGGGACGCGGTCCGCGCCACGGCCGATCCCGGCCCGGTGGCCCGCAGACCCGAAACTCGAAGGTGAGGAACATCGTGGCCCAGGAATCCCCCGGAACGACCAAGGCATCCAGCAACAACGTGGCCGACCGCAACCTGGCGATGGAGCTGGTGCGCACGACCGAGGCCGCGGCGATCGCCGGGGGCCAGTGGGTGGGCGCCGGCGACAAGAACGCCGCCGACGGGGCCGCGGTCGACGCCATGCGGGCCCTGCTCTCCACCGTGCACTTCAACGGCACCGTGGTCATCGGCGAGGGCGAGAAGGACGAGGCGCCCATGCTGTTCAACGGCGAGCAGGTGGGCGACGGCTCCGGGCCGGCCTCCGACGTCGCGGTGGACCCCATCGACGGCACCCGCCTCACGGCGCTGGGCATGAACAACGCCCTGGCCGTCATCGCGGTGGCCGACGGCGGGTCGATGTTCGACCCCTCGGCCGTGTTCTACATGGACAAGCTCGTGGTGGGCCCGGAGGCCGCGGACTTCGTGGACCTGCGCCTGCCGGTCAAGCAGAACCTGCACCTGGTGGCCAAGGCCAAGGGCATCCACGTCAACCAGCTCACCGTGTGCGTGCTGGACCGCCCCCGGCACCAGAAGCTCGTCGACGAGATCCGCGCCACCGGTGCCCGCACCCGGATGATCCTCGACGGGGACGTGGCCGGCGCGATCGCCGCGTGCCGCGAGGGCACCGGCGTGGACGTCATGATGGGCATCGGCGGCACCCCGGAGGGCATCGTCACCGCGTGCGCCGTCAAGGCCACCGGCGGGATCATCCAGGGCCGGCTCGCGCCGGTCGACGACGCGGAGCGGCAGAAGGCCGTCGACGCCGGTCTCGACGTCGACGCGGTGCTCTCCACGGACGACCTCGTCACCTCCGACAACTGCTTCTTCGCCGCCACGGGCATCACCGACGGCGACCTGCTGCGGGGTGTGCGCTACCGCGGCCGGCGGATCACCACCCAGTCCATCGTGATGCGCTCCCGCTCCGGGACCGTGCGCATGGTCGAGGCCGAGCACCTCGCCGCGAAGTGGGAGAAGTACGCCCGCCGCTGACCCCGGCGCCCCAGCCCGTCCGGCCGGCACAGGACCCCTCGGGCCGGCCACCGGCACGGGGGGTCCTCGCCGTCCCCGTCATGCCGTGTCCGGGGGCCGATGCGGCGACCGGCCGCCCTAGACTGGTGCCGAACTGCGGGCGCCGACCGCGGTCCCCCCACCGGGGCGGGGCGCCCGGGTGATGAGGAGGACTCCATCGTGAGCACCACGGTCAGCCCGTGCCCCAACCGCAAGACCTGGGACGCCACCGTCCGGGTGACCGGCGGCCACCCCCAGCAGCTGTGGGGGATCGGCCAGGCCCAGATCTCGGCCGAGGGCCCGGGCCTGCGGGTGGACCGGGTCATGGTCCACGACGCCGAGCAGCGCACCGTGGGCTACGCCCAGCTCCACCTGCGCTCGGAGGCCGAGCGCGTGGTCGCCGGCACGGTGCACGCCCACGTGCACCGGCCCCAGGACCTGCCGGTGGTCGCCGAGGCCCTGGCGCTCTGGGCCCGGGAGGAGCACGCGGCGGAGCTGCTGCGCTTCCAGCCCGACACGCTGCGCACGCCGGGCACGGCCGAGGCCCTGGCGGCCGCCGGCTTCGCGCGGCCGGCCACCGGCGGCGGCCCCGACGAGCCCCGCCGGCTGGAGGTCCCGCTGGGGGAGACCCAGCAGGACCTCTCCCGCCGGCTCTCCGAGGCGACCCTGGGCCGGTGCCGGGCGGCCCTGCGCACCCCCGGCGTGACCGTGCGCGAGGTCACCGCGCAGAGCCGGGCGCTGGCCAACATCGGGCTGCGCACCCGGCTCATCACGCAGCTGCTCGAGGACCTGGGGGACGACTCCCTGCTGCTCGTGGCCACCGAGGAGGGCGACGTCGGGGCCGAGACCGCCCTGGGCTACCTCTGGTTCGTGCACACGCGCGGGCTGGCGATGATCTACCGCCTGGGCTTCACCCGCCGGGGCCGCGATCTGGGCCTGGACGACGCCCTGCTGCTCACCGGGCTCGTGGAGCTGCAGAAGCGCCGCGTGCAGCGCCTCGACGGCGGGGACCCGGACGAGGCGGACGTGCCGCAGGTGGTCCGCGAGCTGGCCGGCACGGAACGGCCGGTGCTGGGTCCGTGGGAGAAGTCCCTGGGGCGCAGCCCGGCCGGGGAGTTCTCGGCGGAGGCGGCCGACGCCGTCGCGGCGCGCACCGGCACGGCCGTCGCCGCGGAGCTGGGCCTGGAGGCGCCCGCCCCGGCGCGGTCCTGGTCCCCGGGCGGCCCCGAGACGGCCGCCGCGCCCGCCGACGGCGACGGCGCGGGGGGCACCGGCCGCTCCCGGACCCGGCGGGCCCGGGCACTCACCCGGCGGGTGGTCGGGGAGGGGCTCTCCGCGCTGCGCGACGCGGCCGGGCGCTGACGCGGCCGCACCGGCAACCCGGCGACGGGCGCGGTCGTGGCGATGCCTCGGCGCTGCGTCGCCTCCGGGGCCTCGGTCCGGGGACCGGCGCGGCCTCCGCGCCGATCCGCTCAGGCGTCCCGGCGGTGGGCGAGGGCCGCGCGGAGCCGCCCGGGCACTCCCGGGAGCTCCCGGCGCGCCGAGGCGGCCGTCTCGCGGGCGGCGCGCAGGCCGGTGTAGGCCGCGTACCGGCTGCGGCCCACCGGCAGGTCCCAGGTCCCCGGGTAGGCCTCCGGGCGGCCGCCGAAGGACTTCTTGAACTTCGTGAAGCCGTGCCAGGCGTGCTCCGGGTCCGCGCCCTCGGGGGCCGTGCCGAACAGGTCGAAGCGGCGCAGGCCCTTCTGCCGGGCGTCCAGCACCATCCGCACGACCAGCGGGATGCCCGCGGAGAGCTTGCGGTGCTCGAAGTCCATCGCGGCGTGGGCGTAGGTGCGGGTGTCGTCGGAGTCGTAGACGAGCGAGGCGCCGATGGGCTGCCCGTCCAGCTGCGCCACGTACAGGACGGCCGCACCGAGCGGCATGAGCGTGCGCGCGGCCTCGCGCAGGTAGGCGTCCTGCTGCCGGGTGAAGTCCTTGCGCTCGGCGGTGGCGTCGAGGAAGCCCAGCAGGACGTCGACGTCCCCCGGGTCGGTGGACGCGGTGAACGTCACGCCCTTCTTGGCGATGTTGCGGTGCAGGTTGCGGTTGGTGGACTTCATGTCCTTGAGGATCGCGTCCTCGTCCTGCGTCAGGTCGATCACCTGGGTGTGCCCGGGCTGGACCTGGCGCGGCGCCGGGCGCAGACCGCGGCGGCGCAGCGAGGCCTCGGGGGTCTCCAGCCCGTCGGTCACGGCGGCGTCCACGGGCTCCACCCGGACGAACCAGCACCGCTCCTCCCGGGCCGTGCGCACGAGGTGCTCGAGCGCCTCCTCGAAGGCCTGGGGGGTGCCGGCCTCGGGGCCGTACGGGCAGTACAGGTAGCGGCCGAGCCGGCCGCCCTCGAGGACCGCGAGGTAGCGCCACCCGTCCCCGGAGGCCTGGAACACCCGGTGCCCCAGGTTCCGCTGGAAATCGGCCCATGCATTCGACTGAAGTATGTTCGCCACGCCCCCACTGTACCGGTGCGTCCAGGAGCCCCCGGCGCGGTCGCCCGGGCCCCCGGGCCGGGACGGCGGCCCAGGTCAGGGCACGGAGCAGGTGCCGTTGGGGGTGAGCTCCTCGGCGGGCACCCGGGGGAGCGCGGCCGGGACCGGGACGGCCATGGCGACCCCCGGGCCCACGGCCGCGCCGCGCGGCAGCGCCTCGGCCTGCCGGGCCCCGCGGTCGGTGGCCTCCTCCAGCACCTGGGCGAGGTCCTCGTGCAGCCGGTCGTAGTCCGGGTAGGTCGGGAAGGACGGGTCGTAGTAGGGCGGGCCGGCGGCGAACTGCGCCAGCTCGTGCTCCTTGGCCTTCAGGGCCACGTCCACGAACGAGCCGATCTGGCTCTGCGGGATGTCGGTCTCGACGACCTGCGTGCCGGACTCCGCGAGGTCCTGGAACCGGGCGAGGACGTTGACGGGGTTCAGCTGCTTGAGCATCGCGGCCTGCACGCAGCGCTGGCGGGCCTGCCGGTCGTAGTCGGTGGCCCCCTCGCGGGACCGGGCGTACCAGAGGGCGTGGTAGCCGTCCAGGTGCTGGACGCCCGGCTCGATGTAGCCGAAGATCTCGTTCGGCAGGCCGGTGACCAGGTCGGTGCCGCCGCCGATCGGCACGCGCCCGCCGACGTCGATGGTGATCCCGCCGAGGGCGTCCACGAGCTGCTCGAAGCCGTTCATCTCGACGATCGCGTAGGCCTGGACCTCGATGCCGAGCACCCCCGACGCGGCGTCCTTCATGGCCTCGGCGCCGGGGTCCGCGGCGTCCGGGTACAGCTCGGCGTGGTTGTTCGTGACGTCGGTGTAGAGGGCGTTGAGGATGCACTCGTCGCCGCAGTCGAAGCCCTCGGGGTAGACCTCGGCCAGCGGGGAGTCCTCGGGGAAGGGGGCGTTCTGCAGATTGCGGGGCAGGGAGATGGTCACGGTCCGCCCGGAGTCGGCGTCCACGCTGAGCACCGTCATCGAGTCGGGGCGGCGGCCCGAGCGGTCCTCCCCGGAGTCGGTGCCCATGAGCAGGATGTTGTAGCGCCCGTCCGCGGGCCGGAAGGGCAGTCCGCCCCCGAAGACGTCCGAGACCGCCCCGCGGGTCACGGACAGCAGATAGGCGGAGTAGGCCAGCCCGCCCGAGGTGACGAGCATGAGCGCCACGGTGGCGGCGGCCACCGCCCGGCGGGTGCGCTGCGCGAGCAGTCCGGGCCGGATCAGGCGCAGCGTGTCGAAGAAGAGGAACGCCCACCCCAGGGCCAGGCCCAGCAGCACGGCGATCAGCAGCAGGGACGTCAGCGAGTTGGTCAGGAACCAGATCAGAGGAGTCCGCCACAGCAGGAGACTCACGAGGGCCAGGGCCAGGGCCGCCCAGACGACCACGTCGGCCTTCAGGGCGGCGCGCCCCGTCGCCCGCCGGCCCGCGACGAGCTGGGCGCTGCCGGGAACCACGAGCGTGGACAGGAGCAGCGTCCAGGCGCGCCGGGCGCGCGTGCCCTCCCCGGCGTGCTGCGGGTGGCGCAGCGGGTCCGTGAGCCGCGGCGGGGACGCGGCGTCGTCGTCGCCCCGCCGCACGGCGGTGACGGCGTCCTCGGGCGTCGCGCCGGAGCCGGGTCCCGGATCAGGTCGGCGGTGCGGCGGACGGGGGTCCGGCTCGGCGCGGGGGGTGTGGCCGTTCACGGGCAGCTCCGGCGGGGAAGGGCGGGTGGGGAAGGGCGGGGCGGCGGGCTCAGGCGCCGAGGCGCGAGCGCAGGGCGGCGCCTTTGTCCTGGGCGGTCTGCCGCAGCTCGGAGGCGAAGTGCACCAGTTGCTCGCGCAGCTGCGCGGCCCGGTCGTCCGCGCCCGCGGCGAGGATGCGCGCCGCGAGCAGTCCGGCGTTGCGGGCCCCGCCGATGGACACGGTGGCCACCGGCACGCCGGCGGGCATCTGCACGATCGACAGCAGCGAGTCCATGCCGTCGAGCGTCCGCAGGGGGACGGGCACCCCGATCACGGGCAGCGGGGTCACGGAGGCGAGCATGCCGGGCAGGTGGGCGGCGCCCCCGGCCCCGGCGATGAGCACGCGCAGGCCGCGGTCGTGGGCGCGCCGGCCGTAGTCGATCATCTCGGCGGGCATCCGGTGGGCGGAGACGACGTCGACCTCGTAGGCGATGCCGAACTCGTCCAGGGCGGTGGCCGCGGCCTCCATCACGGGCCAGTCGGAGTCCGACCCCATCACGACGCCCACGACGGGCTGCTGCTTCTCGTTCACTGGCACTCCTGGACTGCTGGGGTGGTGCGCGGCGCAACCGCACTCCGGTCTGGGGCTACGGTAGCCGTCCCGGCTGGACGGACCGTGAGGGGCACGCTGGTCAGGCCCGGCCGTCGCGCAGCACGGCCGCGGCGCGGGACGCCCGGCGGCGCAGCTCCGGGATCTCGTCCGCCGCGCCCGTGATGTTCACGTGGCCGATCTTGCGTCCGGGCCGCACCGCCTTGCCGTAGTTGTGGATCTTGGCGCGGGGCTCGGCGCTCATCGCGTCCCGGTAGGCGCCGAAGAGGTCCTGGTTGGCCCCGCCCAGGTAGTTCTTCATCACCGCGGACCCGCCGATCAGCCCGGTCTCCCCGAGGGGGAGGTCGAGCACCGCGCGCAGGTGCTGCTCGAACTGGCTGGTCACGGACCCGTCCATCGTCCAGTGCCCGGAGTTGTGCGGGCGCATGGCCAGCTCGTTGACGAGGAACCCGGGGCCGCGGCCGGGGCTCTCGAACAGCTCCACCGCCAGCACGCCCGTGACCCCGAGCTCGGTGGCCAGGGTCAGGGCGGCGTGGGCGGCGGCGGCGGCCACCGCCGGCTGCAGGTCCGGGGCGGGGGCGAGCACCTCGTCGCAGACGCCGGCCACCTGGATGGACTCCACGACCGGCCAGGCACGCACCTCGCCGGAGGGCGTGCGGGCCACGAGGGCCGAGAGCTCGCGGGAGAACGGCACCTTCTCCTCGGCCAGCAGCGGTCCGTCCGTGCGCGCGAACCACTGCGCCGGCTCCTCGCCACGGGCGTCGGCGGCGGTGTCCAGCACCATGACGCCCTTGCCGTCGTAGCCCCCGCGCGGGGTCTTGAGCACCACGGGCCAGCCGGCCTCTTCGCCGAAGGCCACGAGCTCGTCGGCGTCGGCCACCGCCGCCCACCGGGGGTTGGGCAGGCCCAGGCGCTGCACGGCCTCGCGCATCCGCAGCTTGTCCTGGGCGTGCACCAGGGCGTCCGGCCCGGGGCGGACGGCGACGCCCTCCGCGAGCAGGGCGTGCAGGTGCTCGGTGGGCACGTGCTCGTGGTCGAAGGTCAGCACGTCCACGTCCGCGGCGAACCGGCGCAGCGCCTCGAGGTCGGTGTAGTCGCCGACCGGGGCGGTGGGCACGGCGGCGACGGCCGAGACGTCGGGGCCCTCGGCGAGCACGCGCAGCTCGATGCCCAGGGCGGTGGCGGAGGGCGCCATCATGCGGGCGAGCTGCCCGCCTCCGACGACGCCGACGACAGGTGCGGTTCCAGAAGCTCTCACCCGACCAGCGTATCCCGGCCCGGAGGGACCGCCCGGCGGGCCGTCCCCTGCCCGTCCCCTGACCGTCCCCCGGCTGTCGCCGGGCCCGTAACAGGGCGCCCACGCCCAGGGAGCGCGCAGGAGGGGCGGGGTAGGATGTGCCGAGGTCCGCCGCGGGGGCTTGCCCGCGTCCGTCGACCGCTGCGCCGGCCGGCGCCCACCGACCCACCACCTGGGAGACCTGAAGCCGCGTGAACCGTCTCGTCGACCGTTTCGATGCCCTGTGGCACCTGTTCGTCAAGGAACTCATGAAGTTCGGAGTCGTCGGGGCGCTCGCCTTCGTCATCAACGCGTCGCTCACCTGGGTGCTGATGCACACCTGGTTCCAGGACGGTCACCTCAAGGCCAAGTTCGTCGCCACCGGCGTCGCGATCCTCTTCGCCTGGGTCGCGAACCGCCTCTGGACCTTCCGGCACAAGCGCCAGTCGGACAAGCGCCGCGAGCTGGTGCAGTTCCTCGTGGCCAACGGCATCGGCATGGCCATCGAGCTGGGCTGCCTCGGCTTCAGCTACTACGTGCTGGGCCTCACGAGCGCCTACGCGTCCTTCGTCTCCGGCACGATCATCGGCACCATCCTCGGCACGATCTTCCGGTACTTCGCCTACCGTTTCTGGGTCTTCACCGAGGAGCTCGACGAGGACCCGAACTTCGCCGACACCGCGGCCCTCGAGATCGCGCTGATCACCGGTGCCGCCCCCGCGGGCGGCACCGAGCACCCGCGGCGGGGAACCGCCGAGCAGGCGCCGCGGGAGACCGCCGAGCACACGCCCCGGGAGAGTGCTGCGCACCCCGGCCGGGACGCCCACGAGGGCGCGGGCCCGGCCGAGGGCCGCTGAGCGGAGCGGATCAGAACGCCACGGCGTTCTCGGCCGCCAGCACGGACGCCCAGGACGGGTCGGTGCCGTCCGCCGGCCGGTCCGTGACGACCACCGCCCGGCCACCGGCCAGCACGCCCAGGACGCGCAGCAGGTGCTCCGCGTCCATCCGCCGTCCGGGCACGTGCACCGCCGCGGCCCCGCCCCACGTCTGCTCCCGGCCGGACACGCACGCGGCGGCGTCCGGCAGCAGCGCCCCGTGGCTCAGGGGCCCGTCATCGCCCGCCGCCCACAGGGCCGGCCCGTCCGGGTCCGGCTCCTCGAAGCCCTCGTACACGTCCGCGTGGGACCGCACCTCGGCGCAGTAGTCCAGCGCGTCCCCCTCGGGCAGCTCCCCCCGGTACCCGAGCGAGAGCGCCGGGCGGTCCAGCACCACCGCCCGCGCCCCGGAGGGCACCCGCCCGAGCAGGGCGGGAAGCGCACCCCGGGCGTCCACGAGTCCCGCCACGGCCCGGTCACCGGGCTCCGGGGCACCTCCGGACGGGTCGACCGGCCGCAGCCCGGCGCCCATGGTCCACGTGCCCAGGGCCACGGCGAGGCCGCGCCAGTGCACCTCGTCGCCCAGGGCGACGACGTCGCCCGCCTGCAGGTCCAGCTCGTCCACCCACAGGTTCGCCGTCTTGGCCGCCCAGTTGTCCAGCACTCGGCCGGAGAGTTCCACGCGCTCGCCGTCCTGCCCGTACCAGATGAGGGCGGGGTGGCTGCTCCGGCGGAGCTTGTCCACCAAGCGGGGGACAGAGGTGGGGGTAGGGATGTCCAAGGGCTCCTCCTGGGGGTTGCGGGGCCGCCGGAGGCCGTCCCGAGGCATATGCGTCGGCGTGCATTCTTCGCTTTTCCGGGCGCTTCGCGCCAAACCGGGCGTGACCTGGAAAAACGTCTACTCCCAAAGGAAATCTGGGCCGATATGGTTCCAAGGGTCCCTCCGGCGAGAGGGTTGACGCAGTAGTAGTTACACACGTGTAATGAGGAAGTCCGGCAGGCGATCACCAAAGATTCGTTCTCCGGGATGCAACGAACTGGTACCCCCGCAGTATGCCAGTCCGGGGCCAACGTGTCGGATGGAAGGAAAGTCATGGGAGAGGCCGCACGCCAGCAGCTCGTCGATTCCACCCCCCTCAGCACCTCGCGGCGCAGCGTGCGCTCGGTGCCCGAGGACTGGTTCGTGGATCCGGCCGACCCTCGGGCCGCAGAGCGCCACGTCCGCCGCGCCGGCGGCAGCCTGGAGGAGCAGGCCACCGCCTACCTCGCCGCGCACGACACCGTGCAGAACCTCTCGGGGGACGCGGCCGGCCCGGTCGTGGACCTGCTCGAGACCCCGGTCGCCGACGGCGGCCTGGACTGGGGCTCGGTCGCCGGGCTGTACGCGGTGGAGGAGGACGAGGGCGAGCTCGCCTGGCAGACCGACGCCCTGTGCGCCCAGACGGACCCGGAGGCGTTCTTCCCGGAGAAGGGCGGATCCACCCGTGACGCCAAGCGCGTCTGCGAGGCGTGCCCGGTGCAGAGCGCGTGCCTGGACTACGCCATGAGCAAGGACGAGAAGTTCGGCATCTGGGGCGGGCTGTCCGAACGGGAGCGCCGCCGCCTGCGCCGGCTGACGCGCTGAGGTAGTTTCGTGCGATGAGCTCCTCCGGCAGTGCCACCCGACGTTGCTCCCGCCAGACCTGCACGCGGGACGCGGTCACGACCCTCACCTACGTGTACTCGGACTCGACCGCCGTCGTGGGACCGCTGGCCGGCCACGCCGAGCCCCACGCCTACGACCTGTGCGCGGTGCACTCCGACCGGCTCACGGTGCCGCGCGGCTGGCAGGTGGTTCGCCTGGAGCTGCCGGAGGACCGGGCACGCCGCGAGGACATCGGTGCCGTGGCCGAGGCGGTCCGCGAACCGGAGCCGCCCGCGGCCGTCCGGGAGCGTCCCCGGGCGGTGCTGCGCGACGTGTCCCTGCCCCGCTCCGCCGCACCCCGGGACGCGCTCCCGGACCGTCCGGTCCCGGAGCGCCGGCTCCCGGAGCCGCTCCCGCGCGACGTCCCGATGCCCGACAGCCTGCGGCGGCCGCACCTGCGGCGGCCCACGGGGCACGGCGGCGCGGCGGTGCCCGAGGTCTGAGCGGCGCGGCGTCCGGCGGAATGCTCCGCACGGCGGTGCCCCCGCCCTAGGATGAGCCGCAGACCGTGCCTGTCCGGCACGGAGGCTCTTCCCCCCGGAGCACCAGGAGACCCCATGACTGTCCCTGCAACGACGCAGCCGACGCACGCCGTCCCGGCCGAGAACCCCTATGCGCACGGCCCCGCGCGCCGTCCCGAGAGCAGCGGGGGTCACCGTGCCGCTCCCTGGGCGGCCCCCGTCCCCGCCCCCGAGCCGACGCCCCCGGCGACGACCGTCCTGGACCCGGGACTGGCCGCGATCCTGCGCTGCCCCCTGACGGGCGGGACGCTGATCCCCGTGGACGCGGACCGCTTGATGAGCGACCGTCCGTTCCGGGACGGCGTGCACCCGGTCTATCCGATCCGCAACGGGATCGCCTGCCTGTGCCCCGACCGCTGAGCGCTCGGGACCGGCGCACGCCCGCGGGCACCCTCCGCCCGGGATCCTCCCCTCGGCGCCGACCGGGGTCACGAAGCCGTTAACATTCGTACCCGCGGGGTGGCCGAGTAGGTCGTGCACGGGTCGGTGTGCCTATCGTGGGGCCCGTCCCCGAGCGCTTCCCCCCGTCCCCTCGAGGTGTCCCCACGATGTCCCTGTCCTCCCGTCCCCACCGCGCGCCCCGCGCCGTCCCGGCCCGCCGCCTGCTCGCGCTGGCCACGGCGACGGCGGTGCTCGCCACCGGCTGCGCGCACGCCGCCGGGGCCCACTCCGGTGAGCCTGCGCCCACCGTCGCGTCCTCCACCGGGTCGGCGGCGACCTCGGCCCCGAGCGCGACGCCGGCCATCACAGGGCCGGCCACCACGGGGCCGACCGCCACGGAACCGGCCACCACGGCGCCGGCGGGCCCGCAGCCGGCCGGCGTCGTGGTCACGCCCGCGGACGCCGCCGTGGAGCACAATCCCGTGGACCCGGTCGTGGTGCGCACCGGCGTTGGCGAACTGGGCGAAGTGGTGCTCGTGCCCGCCGCCGGTGGGGTGCCCGTGCCCGGGGAGCGCTCCGCGGACGGGCGCACGTGGACCAGCACGGACGTGCTGGCCTTCGACACCGCGTACGTGCTGCACTGGACCGCCGCGGCCGGCGGCACCACGAGCACGGGCACGAGCACCTTCAGCACCGTCTCGGCGGCCCAGGAGGTCGACGCGCGGGTCAACGTGGCCGAGGGCGGGGTCTACGGCACCGGGCAGATCCTGCAGTTCACCTTCTCGGAGCCCGTCCGGCACCGCGACGAGGTCGAGCGGGCGATCACCGTGCGCGGCGGCGGGGACCGGGCCGGGGCCTTCCGCTGGTACTCCGGCACCGTGCTGCGCTACCGGCCCGCGGACACCTGGGAGCCGCACTCCGAGGTGACCGTCTCCCTGGACCTGCTGGGCCTGGACGTGGGCGGCGGGATGATCGGCAACCACGACCTGCGCCGCAGCTTCTCGATCGGCGCCGAGCACTACGCCCGCGTCGACGACGCGACGAAGACGCTGACGGCCTACGTCGACGGCGAGGTCGCCGGGACGTTCCCCGTCACCCTCGGCAACCCCGACTGGCCCTCCACCACGGGCCGGAAGGTCATCATGGAGCAGGCCCCCAGCTACCTGTTCAAGGCCTCCTCGCTGAGCCTGCAGCCCGGCGACCCGCACTGGTACGAGACCTTCTGGGCCTCCAACGTGTCCCGGCTGACGGCCAGCGGCGAGTTCGTGCACCAGGCCCTGCCCTCGGCGATGCCCGTCCTGGGCGAGGCCAACGTCTCGCACGGGTGCGTGGGCATGTCCGCCGAGGGCGCGAAGTTCGTCCACGACGTCTTCCGCCCCGGCGACATCGTGGAGGTCGTCGGCACCGGGTATCCGCAGGCCGACCCCGACGACGGCTACGGAGACTGGAACATCCCGCTGGAGCACTACGCCGACGAGTCGTGGCAGGGCAAGTGGTGAGGCGCCGCCGCTGAGGTCCCCGGTGGGTAGGATCGGGACCGACCGGCGCGGTCCCGCCCGCGCCGAGCCCATGAGCACCCCCGACCGAAGGACCCGCCCGTGCCCTCCTCCAGCAACGACAAGGCCCCCTGGCAGCAGGCCGGCTCCGCCGCGGCGGACGCCCGGCGCGGCGAGGACCCGGTGTGGACGGGACTGCTGCCCGCCGTCCCGCCCGCCGACCCCGCGCCGGAGCCCGGCCGCGACGGCGCACCCGCGCGCGAGAGCGGAGCCGAGCCTGCGGAGGGCAGCGCGGCGGCCGGCGGGTCCGGGCGGGCTCCGGGCGGCTCCCGCGCCGTCGGGGCCGTCGACGTCGGGGAGGACGACGAACCGGACGCGGAGGCCCGCCGCCGGGCCGCCCTGCGCCGCGACGCGCTGGCCGACGAGCCCCGGTTCCCGCGCCTGCAGCAGGTCTTCCTGGCCCTGCTGCTGCCCCTGGCGCTGCTGGCGGCGGCGGTGCGCACGGTGGCCACGCCGCTGTTCCTGTGGGCGGAGTACCACCGGCCCGGCTTTCCCGCGGACCGCTACGGCTTCTCCACGGACGAGCGGATGGTCTACGGGTCCTACGGCCTGGACTACGTCCTGAACTGGGCGCCGCCCGAGTTCCTCGGCGGGCTCGTGGGCGCGGGCGGGGGCCGGCTGTTCCTGGGCTCGGAGGTCGCGCACATGACGGACGTGAAGATCGTCCTGCAGAGCGCCCTCGCCGCGGTCGCCGTCCTGGCCGTGCTCGGCCTCGTCTCCTCCCTGTACCTGCGGGCCAAGGCGCCGGGGGCGGCCTCGGGCGCCCTGTTCTTCGGGTCGTGGCTGACCGTGGTGCTGCTGGTGCTGCTGGCCGTGGCGGCGGTGCTGGGCTGGCAGCAGTTCTTCGCCCTGTTCCACTCGCTGTTCTTCGCGGAGGGCTCCTGGACCTTCCGGGTCTCCGACACCCTGATCCGGCTCTATCCCACCCAGTTCTGGATGGACGCCGCGATCACGGTGGGCGCGCTGGCCCTGCTGGGCGCCCTCGCCGTGATGGCCGCGACGTGGCCCACCGCGTTCCGCCGGCACCGGGCCCTCGACCGGGTGCGCCGGCGCCAGGAGCTCAAGCGACGGCTCGCCGGACGCTGACCGGGGCGGCCCCGGACCGACGACCCGGACCCGGGCGGCCCGGATCCGGGCGGCTCAGATCCAGGCGGCGAACCACATCCGTTCCCGCCACTGCCCGTAGGGGACCGTCTCGGCGTACCAGACCGGGGCGAAGTGGGCGCTCAGCAGCAGCGCCGCGGCCGTGAACACCCCCACCACCAGGAGGCCTGCCCGCCGGCGGCGCACGGAGTCCTCCGGCCGGCCCAGCACCAGCCCCAGCATCCCGGCGAGCATCAGCATCAGGAACGGCTGCACCGGCAGCGCGTAGAAGTAGTACATCGTCCGCTCCGGAAACAGGTACCAGGGCAGGTACCCGGCGGCGAACACGCCGAGCAGCGCCCCCCAGCGCCAGTCCCGCCGCACCGCCCACAGCCACGCCGCCACCAGCACGGCGGCGATCCCCGTCCACCACAGCAGCGGGTTGCCGATGTTGAGGATGGCCTGGGAGCAGTTCTCCACGGCACATCCGGCCGCACCCTGCTCGGGGGCCTCGTAGAAGTAGGAGGTGGGCCGTCCCAGGGTCAGCCACAGCCACGGCAGCGCCTCGTAGGAGTGCTCGGTGCCCAGGCCGCTGTGGAAGCCGTAGGCGGAGGAGTGGTAGGCCCACAGCGAGCGCAGGGGAGCGGGCAGCCACAGCACGCCCTCGCCCGGGTGCTCCTGCGCCCACCGGCGGTCGTAGGCGCCGGTCGAGGCGAGCCAGCCCGTCCACGTGAGCACGTAGACCACCGCGCCCGTGCCGACCACCGCCAGGAACGCCGGCACGCCGTCCTTGAGCACCGCGGCCGGGAACCAGTGCCGGATCCCGGCCGTGCGGCGGGCGTTGAGGTCCCAGAGCACCGTGAGCACACCGAGGCCGGCGACCAGGAACAGGGCGCTCCACTTCACGCCGACCGCCAGCCCGCAGGCCGCGCCCGCGGCGATCCGCCACCAGCGCACCCCCAGCCACGGCCCCCACGCGAGGCGGCGGGCCAGCTGCGCCTCGGGCACCTGCCGGTCCGGGGGCACCCCCAGCCGGGCGACCAGGCGGCGGCGGCCGTCCCGGCGGTCCAGCAGGAGCAGGACGAAGGCGAGCAGGACGAAGAACATCAGGAAGACGTCCAGCATCGCCAGCCGCGACTGCACCAGGTGCAGCCCGTCCACGGCGGTGAAGAGCCCCGCGAGCGTGGCCACCGTGAGCGAGCGGAAGAGCAGCCACCCGGCGGCGCACACCAGCGCGATCGACAGCGTGCCGAACAGCGCCGAGGAGAAGCGCCACCCCACGGGGTCCTCGGCGCCGACCAGCCACATCCCCCAGGCGATGAGCCACTTGCCGACCGGCGGGTGGACCACGTAGGACGGGCCGCTCAGGGCCTCCGGCGGCGTGCCCGCCACGAACAGCTCGTCCGCGCCCTCCGGCCACTGCCGCTCGTAGCCGTAGCGCAGCAGGGAGTAGGAGTCCTTCACGTAGTAGGTCTCGTCGAAGACGATCGCGTCCGGGTGGGAGAGCCCGTGGAAGCGCAGCACCCCTCCCAGCACCACGACGAGCAGCGGTGCCAGCCAGGCCAGGCGGGGCACCGCCGCGGCGGGCGGCAGCAGCCGTGCCCGCAGGGCGTCCGGGGCGAGGGACCGGCGCAGCGTGGTCACCGGTTCCCCGGCCCGGGTCACCGGGCCGCGGGCTGGGGCGCGCACCGAGGAACTCACGGAAGTCATCGTAGGGGACGGGCCCCCGCCCGCCCCGGACGTCCGCGGGGGAGGGGAGAGCCCCCGGGCCGGGCCGTAGAGTGGACCCGTGCACACCGAACCCCACGACGACGCCCCGACCGCCGCCCCCGCCGACCCGGCCGGCGGCACCGCGGGCCCCGGGCGGGTCGTGCTGGCGGGCACCCCGATCGGCAACCTGGGGGACGCCCCGCCCCGGCTGCGGGAGGCCCTGGAGACCGCGGACGTGCTCGCCGTCGAGGACACCCGCAGGCTGCGTCGGCTCACCGCCGGCCTCGGCGTCACCACCCGCGGGCGGGTGCTGACCCACCACGAGCACAACGAGGCCGGGCGGGTCGCCGAGCTGCTCGACGCCGTGCGCGCCGGGGCCACCGTGCTGGTCCTGTCCGACGCCGGGATGCCCACCGTCTCCGACCCGGGCTACCGGCTGGCCGAGGCCGCCGCGGCGGAGGGCCTGACCGTGACCGCCGTGCCCGGCCCCTCGGCGGTGCTCACGGCCCTGGCGGTGTCCGGCCTGCCCACCGACCGGTTCACGTTCGAGGGCTTCCTGCCGCGCAAGTCCTCCGAGCGGGCCGCCCGCCTCGCCGAGCTCGTCGGCGAGCGCCGCACCATGGTCTTCTACGAGGCCCCGCACCGGCTCGCGGTCATGCTCACCGCGCTGCAGGAGGCGTTCGGGCCCGGGCGCCGGGCGGTCGTCGCCCGGGAGCTCACCAAGCTGCACGAGGAGGTCGTGCGGGGTTCCCTCGCCGAGCTCCTCGACTGGTGCGCCGAGGGCCAGGTGCGCGGGGAGATCGCCGTCGTCGTCGCCGGTGCCCCGGCCCCCGAGGCGGCCCGCCCCGAGGACCTCGTGGCCGAGGTCGAGGCCCTCGTGACCGGGGGCGCCCGGTTGAAGGACGCCGCCGGGGAGGTCGCCGCGCGCTCCGGCGTGGGCAAGCGGGAGCTCTACGAGACGGTGCTGGCCGCCCGCAAGGGCTGAGTGCGGCGCCTCACCGCCGGGCCCGCCCAGGGTGCGCCCGAGTTGACCCGGTGGTGCCTGCACCGACACGGCGCGGAAACACGGTCCGCCCAGAATCGAGGGCAGCCGGGTCCCCGGCACCTCCCGTCCTTCCCCGTATCGGAGCCACGCCATGTCCTACGTGCATCCCTCGGACTTCGTCACGAAGATGATCGACGCCGGTGAGGCGAAGGTCTTCATGTCCACCCGGGACACCCTGATCCGGGCGTTCATGGCCGGTGCCATCCTCGCCCTGGCCGCGGCGTTCGCCGTGACCGTCACCGTGCAGACCGGTCAGGCGGTGGTCGGGGCGCTGCTCTTCCCGGTGGGCTTCTGCCTGCTGTACCTGCTCGGCTTCGACCTGCTGACCGGGGTGTTCACCCTGGTGCCCCTGGCCCTGATCGACAAGCGCCCCGGCGTCACGGTGCGCTCGATGCTGCGCAACTGGGGGCTCGTCTTCCTCGGCAACTTCGCCGGGGCGTTCACCGTGGCCGTCATGATGGCGATCATCTTCACCTACGGCTTCTCCACCGCGCCCAACGAGGTCGGGCAGGCCATCGGCTCGATCGGGGAGGGCCGCACGGTCGGCTACGCCGACTACGGCGCCGCCGGGATGCTGACCCTGTTCGTCCGGGCCGTGCTGTGCAACTGGATGGTCTCCACCGGTGTGGTCGCCGCGATGATGTCCACGAGCGTCTCCGGCAAGGTGATCGCCATGTGGATGCCCATCCTGCTGTTCTTCTACATGGGCTTCGAGCACTCGATCGTCAACATGTTCCTGTTCCCCTCGGGCCTGATCCTCGGCGGCGACTTCTCCGTCATGGACTACCTCGTGTGGAACGAGATCCCCACCGTGCTCGGCAACCTCGTGGGCGGGCTGACCTTCGTGGGGCTCACCCTCTACGCCACCCACGCCCGGACGGGCCTCACCCGGCCCCGCCCGGTGGCGCAGGACGTGCCCGTCGCCGCGGAGTGACCCGCCGCCTGCCGCACCGACCGCCCTTCCGCCGTTCCGAGGAGCACCAATGACCCCCATCATGACCAGATCCGACGCCGCCGAGCTCGTGGTCGCCGCCAGGCTGCGGCGCGGCCTGTCCTGGCACGAGATCGCCGAGCGGATCGGCGCCGCACCGGTGTGGACCACCGCCGCGCTGCTCGGGCAGCACCCGCTGAGCGCGGACCAGGCCGGCCAGGTCTGCGAGCTCCTCGGGCTGGACGGGACGGTGGCCGAGAGCCTGCAGCGGCAGCCGTCCCGGGGCGCCGACCCGGAACGCATGGCCGATCCCACGATCTACCGCTTCACCGAGGCCCTGGCCGTCTACGGACCGGCCCTCAAGGAGCTCATCCACGAGGAGTTCGGGGACGGGATCATGAGCGCGATCAACTTCCGGGTCGACGTCTCCCGGCGCCCGGACCCCGACGGCGACCGCGTGGTGGTCACCTTCGACGGGAAGTTCCTCGACTACAGGTGGTGAGCTCGTCCCTCCCACTCCCACGCTCATGCCCACTCCCGGCTTCCCGTAGAGCCCGAGGTGATCTCTCTCGAGCGCCGAGTCCCCCATGAGCTCGCAATCCCCCCGGTCTGATCGGGGGGATTGCGAGCTCATGGGGGACTCGGCGGGTTGGGGGTTCCGGTGTGGGGGACTCGGCGGGTCGGGGGTCAGATGTGAGGGGACCCGGCGGGTCTGCTGTTCGGGTGTGGGGGACTCGGCGGGGCGGGGGAAGGAGGCGGGGCGGAAGGAGGCATGCGGGGCGGTCAGTGCCGGTGACGCCAGGTGGGCGGCAGCCAGCGGGCCCGGCGGGCACCCGGGCCTCCACGCCCGGCCAGCGCGGCACGCACCGCGGCGAGGTCCTCGGGATCGGCCTCGGGTGACCACGGCGCCGCTGCCGGCGCGTAGAGGGCGCGCTCCACGTCCCGTCCCAGCCGGCCCAGCGCGGCGCCGGCCGTGGGCACGGTCGCCGCGATCCGCTCCACGAAGGCCCGTGGGGTCTCCGCGGCGGCCCGGCCCAGGCCGTGGTCGGCCGCGAGGTCCTCGAACTCCGCCCAGCCCGCCGTCGCACGGGCTACCGCCGGGGCGCCGGCGTCCCCGAGCAGGCGCATCCGCCGCCTGCGCCGCCGGTCCCGCAGCAGACGGGGGAGGGCGGCGAGCAGGACGAGCAGCGTCGCGGCCAGTCCGCCGGTGAGCCACAGCAGCCGGCCGGCCGGTCCGGGATCAGGCTCGGGGGCGGTGGCCGCGGGAGGCTCCGGCGTCGGCACGGCCGTGGGCGCGGCCGAGGGCGCGCCGGTCTCCTCGGGCCCGGCCGTGCTCGCCGGGGTGGGGGTGTCCTCCGGCGCGGCGGTCGGCTCGGTCGAGCCCTCTCCCTCCGCCGGCCCCTCGTCCTCGTCGGTGGCGCCCTCGGCGGCGTAGCCGGGCACGTCCCCGGTGCCGGGGGTCGGCTCGAAGCGCACCCAGCCGGTGCCCTCGAACCACAGCTCCGGCCAGGCGTGGGCGTCGCGCGGCAGGACGGTGAAGGTGTCCCCGAAAGTGCCCTCGGCCGCGGTGGGCGACGGCAGGTAGCCCACCGCCACGCGGGCCGGGATGCCCAGCTCGCGGGCCATGACGGCCATCGCCGGGGCGAAGTGCCCGGCGTAGCCCGTGCGGGTGGCGAGGAACTGCTCGAGCGCGGCCATGCCGCCGGCGTCGTAGCCCCGGGCGGCCGGGGCGTTCGCGTCGTAGCGGAACTCCTCCGAGCGCAGCCACTCCTGCAGTGCCAGCGCCTGGTCGAAGGCGGTCGGGGCGTCCCCGGCCCGTTCCCGCGCGGCCTCGCGCAGGGCCGTCGGGGTGTCCTCGGGCAGCTCGAGGAACGGGGCGAGCTCCGCGGTCCGCGCCGCGGCCGGTGCCCCGCGCAGCTGCGCGGACGTCGGCTCGGCCGCCACCGCCCGCGCCTCGTAGGTGGTGCCCTCGGGCGGGACGCCGTCACCGTGCACGGTGCGGTGCTGAGGGCTCACGGCCCAGTCGCCCTCGTCGAGCCCCGTCACGCCGACCGGAGCCCAGGGCAGGGGCAGCCAGCGCTCGGACCAGTCCCGCAGCTGCACGGAGGCGCTGCGCTCGGCGGCGGCCGGTCCCGCGGCGTCCGCGCCGAGGGCGTCGAGACCCGGCTCCAGGCCGGTGCCGTCCGGGAACCACTCGGCCCCGGTGAAGTCGTCGAGCACGAGCACCCGCAGGAGCTCGGGCTCACCGGTGCTCGTGCGGTACTCCAGGCGCGGCCGCTGCTCCGCCGAGCGCAGGTCCTGCCCCACGGCCCGCAGCGGCCCCACCCCGGGGGCGCGGTCCCCGCCCGGTCCGCTGCCCTGGGGGAACGCGCCGTTGACGAAGCCCGGCACCACACCGGGCACGAGCAGGGTCACGGCCAGCACCCCGGCGACCACCACCAGGGCCCGGGCCCAGGTGCCGGGGGCGGCGGCGGTGCGGGCCTCGCGGACCGCGCCGAAGCGGCGGGCCCCGGCGAGCAGCACCAGGGCGGCGAGCACGGCCGCCGCGGTCCCGGCCAGCCCGACGCTCTCGGGCAGGACCAGGGCGGGCAGCACCAGCGGGGCCAGCACGCCCAGGGCGCTGGCCCCGGGCAGGCGCAGCACCACGAGCACCGTGTCCACGAACAGGGTCACGAGGCCCGCGGCGACGGCGGCGACGAACGCGAGCGCCGTCGTGTCCGGGTACGGGGCGGGTCGTCCCGCCGCGATCCCGGCGGCCTCCCGTCCGAGCTCCCCGGCCAGGGCGAGGCTGCCGGGGGTCGGGACGAAGCCCAGCAGCGCGGGCTCGCGCAGGAACACCACCGTGAGCACCAGCGCCAGGGCGCCCGCCCCGAACAGGGGCGCGAGCACGGACAGGCCCAGCACCCGTGACGTCGCGGTGGCGGCCAGCACCGCGAGCGCGGCCAGCAGGCAGCCGGGGACCCAGCTCCCGCCGTCGAGGACCGCAGCCGGTCCCACGAAGGACAGCGCGACGGCCAGCAGCACCGTGCCGGACAGGCCGAGCACGGCGGCCACGGAGCGCCGGGGTGCCGGGGGCACGCCGGGGGCGGCGGAGTCGCGCACAGGGGAGCGCACGGGGGCGGCGGTCACCGCAGCGCTCCGGCCGTGCGGGACCCGGTGCCCAGATGCGCCCAGGCCTCCTCCGGGACCGTGGCCGCGGTGACGACGACGACGGACCAGCCCGCCGCCTCGAGGGCCGCCGCACCGCCCGGAACCCGGTCGGCGTCGGCGGCCACCAGCACCGCGCTGCCGGCGCCCGCCCGGTGCGTGCCGTGCAGGATCCGCTGCGCGCCCGCCCGGTCGAGGTCGCCGGAGACCAGCAGCACCGAATGGACCAGGCCGTCGCGGTCGAACCGGTCCGCCAGTCCGTCCTCGGTGCCGGGCCAGGCGCCGGCCCGGTCGCCGGGACCGGCGCCGGTCCCGGCACCCGGATCGGCACCGGGCGCGGAGACCGGGTCCGCGCTGCCGCTGCCGCCGACGGTCCCGTCGATCCCGCGGCTGTCGCCGGGGCGAGCCTCTCCGCCGCGGCGGCTGTCGGTGCCGGCCATTCCGCTGCCGCTGCCGCCGTCGATGCCGCGGCCGCCGCCGCGGTGGCCCGCTCCGCGGCGGCCGCTGTCGGCGCCGGCGGTGACGTCCGGCACCGGCAGGGGCCGGACCCGGGCCAGTCCGTGCCGGGCGTCCTCGGCGGCGTCGTCGTCGATCGCGGTGACGCGCCCGCGGACCGCGGCGTCGTCGTCCTCCCCGCCCCGGGGCAGGGGACGGCCCCGGGTGTCCAGGGCGTGCACGGCGGTCTCCCGCTGCGTCAGGTGCTCGAGCACCGCGGCGGTGAAGGACACGGCCCACTCGAACTCGGCCGTGCTGGGCAGCACCCCGGCCCACTGCCGCTCACCGGGCCACGCCGTGTCGTCGAGGTCCAGGAGCAGGCTGAGCCGCCGGGTGCTGCGGGGGTCCTCCTGGCGCACCATGAGGGTGCCCTGCCGGGCCGAGGCGGCCCAGTGCACCCGGCGCACGGGGTCCCCGTGCCGGTACTCGCGCACGGTCACGTTGTCGGGACCGGGCTGGGGCTGCGCGGTGCGGACGGGGTCGGTGCCGGACTCCCGCAGCCGGTCGGCGCGGATCTCGGGCAGCTCCACGGGATCCGGGGCGACGTGCAGGGAGGTGCGCTCGGAGGCGTCGAGCAGCTCGGTGGCCAGCCCGAACGGATCGGCGACCCGCACCGTGGCCGGGCCCAGCGCGTACACCCCGCGCCGGCGCGGCCGGACGGTGTAGGCGGCCGCCTCCCCGCCGGGCTGCACGCTCAGCTCCCGGTCCCCGCCGAGGGGCTCCGGCACCCGCTCGAGCACGGCCACGGCGCCCGCGGCGCTGCCGGCGCGCCGGGACCGGTGCCGGACCCGCAGCCGCACCACGGCCGAGTCCCCGGCCGTGACCAGGGCCGGGTCCACCCCGCGCTTGAGCAGCACCCGGGGCTTGACCACGGACAGGGACAGGGCGGCGAACAGCGGGGCCCCGCCCAGGAACAGCGCGAGCGCCAGCACGTCCTTGCGGCCCAGCCAGGTGGCCAGCAGCAGGCACAGCGCCCCGGTCCCGAGGAACGCCCAGCCGCGGCCGGTGAACCGCGCGCGGGAGTCCACGGGCTGCTCCGCCCGCTCGCCGTCCTCCGTCCGCAGGGTCTCCGGCCGGCGGCTCATCGGGACCGTGAGGCCGGCTCGGCCGGGACGCGGACCTCGTCCAGGACCGCCCGCACCAGCTCCTCCGCGGAGTCGGTGCCGGCGCGGCGGTCCAGGATCAGCCGGTGCGCCAGGACGGGCACCGCGATCGCGCGGACGTCGTCGGGCAGGACGTACTCCCGTCCGGCGAGCGCGGCCTCCGCCCGGGCGGTGGCCTGGAGCTGGAGCAGCGCCCGGGGGCTCGCGCCCAACCGGATCTGCGGATGCGAGCGGGTGGCCTGGCCGAGCGCCACCACGTAGGCGCGCACGGCGTCCGAGACGTGGATCCCGCGCACGTGGGCGACCAGGCGGGCGGCCTCCTCGAGCGGGACGACCGGGCGCAGGCCCTCCAGCGGGGAGCCGCCGCCGTGGTCGGACAGCATCGACATCTCCGCGGCGGTGTCCGGGTAGCCCATCGAGATCCGGGCGGTGAAACGGTCCCGCTGCGCCTCCGGCAGCGGGAAGGTCCCGTCCATCTCCACCGGGTTCTGCGTGGCGACCACCATGAAGGGGGAGGACAGCCGGTAGGTGGTGCCGTCCGCGGTGACCTGCCCCTCCGCCATGCACTCGAGCAGCGCGGACTGGGTCTTGGCCGAGGCCCGGTTGATCTCGTCGCCGATGACCACGTTGGCGAACACCGGGCCGGGCTTGAACTCGAACTCCCGCCGGGCCTGGTCGTAGACCGCCACCCCGGTGATGTCCGTGGGCAGCAGGTCCGGGGTGAACTGGATGCGCGCCACCGAACCGCCGATCGCCGAGGCCAGCGTCCGGGCCAGCATGGTCTTGCCCACCCCCGGCACGTCCTCCACGAGCAGGTGGCCCCCGGCCAGCAGCACGCTCAGGGCGGTGCGGGCCGCCTCGGGCTTGCCCTCGATCACCGTGTTGATCCGGTCCAGGACCGCCTGCGTGTACTGGGGGAAGGACTCCATGGGCTCCTCGGCTTCCTGCTCGGGCGTCTGCTCCCAGTATGTCTGTCCGGCCCCAGCTCGTAGATTGGTCGGTGCCCGCGTGTTTCCCGCCCCGTTCCCCGAGTTCCCGAGGTGCCGCCCGTGACCGACCCCAACACCACCCTCCTCACCGCATCCCTGTGGCCGGATCCGGCGTCCCGGCCCGAACCCGCCCCCGGCGCGACCCCCGCCGCCTACGCGCCCGAGCACTACGCCGTGCCCGAGGACGCCCCCGCCGGGGAGGGCACCAGGCGCCGTTCCGCCCAGGGCGACGACGGGCGCCGCCGCAACCTCGCCTACCCGCCGGCGCCGGAGCCGCTGCCGCACCCGGTGGTCGACAACCACACCCACCTGGACCTGCAGGACGGCCGGGTCCAGGTCTCGGTGCGCGACGCCGCGGACGCCGCCGCGCTCGCCGGGGTGGGCGGGCTCGTGCAGGTCGGCTGCGACGTCCCGTCCTCCCACTTCGCCGTGGCCGCCGCCCAGGCCGACCCCCGGGTCCTCGCCGCGGTGGCCCTGCACCCCAACGAGGCGCCGAAGCTGGCCGCCGCCGGCGCCCTCGACGAGGCGCTGGCGGAGATCCGCGCCCTGGGGGAGCACGACCGGGTGCGGGCCTTCGGGGAGACCGGCCTCGACTACTACCGCACCGAGGGGGAGGGCCGGGAGCACCAGAAGCGCTCCTTCCGGGAGCACATCCGCTTCGCCCGGGAGACCGGCAAGGCGCTGCAGATCCACGACCGGGACGCCCACGCCGACGTCGTCGCCGTCCTGCTGGAGGAGGGCGCTCCGGAGCGCACCGTCTTCCACTGCTTCTCCGGGGACGCGGAGCTCGCCCGGACCTGCAACGAGCACGGCTGGTACATGTCCTTCTCGGGCACCGTGACCTTCAAGAACAGCCACGACCTCAAGGCCGCGCTGCGCATTGCCCGGCCGGAGCTGGTGCTCACCGAGACCGACGCCCCGTTCCTCACCCCGCACCCGTACCGGGGCCGGCCCAACGCCAGCTACGTGGTCAACTACACGGTGCGCGGCATGGCCGAGATCCTGGAGCAGGAGCTGGAGCCGCTGTGCGAGCGGATCTGGTCGAACACCACCGAGGCCTACGGCCCCTTCTGACCCCCCACTTGTGCGCCGGCCCCCACTTGCGCGCCGAGCCCCCCATGAGTTCGCAGTTCCCCCCGATTGATCAGGGGGAACTGCGAACTCATGGGGGACTCGGGGCCGGTCCATGGTGGCTCCCCAGGTGCCGGCCCCGGCGCCGTCTCGCCGGCACGTCCACATCGAACGGTGGCGGTCCCCCGCAGCAGATGAACCCTGCTAATCCCGAGGCATGAGCGAACTGCAGAGCACGGCGGACCTCCTCGACACCGGCCTGAGCAACCACGAGATCCGCCGTCGGAACCGCACCGGGAAGCTTCAGCGGGTGCACCCCGGATACTTCATCGCCGCGGACCGGCTCCCGAGCCTGACCCCGGAGCAACGCATGCTCCTGAAGCACCGAGACTTTGCGCGGGCCGCACACACCGTTCCGGTGTTCTGCCTGGCCTCGGCGGCTGTGGTGCACGGCCTGGGACTGCGGCGGGTGCCCTCCCGGATCCACACCGTCTCCCCGCCCGGGCACGGCACGCACCACGGGTACGACGGCGTCGTCCGCCATCAGACGAGGCTGCCGACCGCGGACGTGGTGGTGGTGGACGGGCTGCGCACCACCTCGGCGGAACGGACGCTGCTGGACTGCGCACGCCTGCTGCCGTTCACCGATGCCGTGGTGCTCGCGGACCAGGCGCACCTGCTGGGAGTCTCCCGCACCCGGTTGGAGTCGCTGCTTCCGGAGTGGGCCGGGCAGCGCGGAGTCCGGCGCGCGCGATCGGTGCTGACCGTCATGGATCCGCGCTCCGAGTCCGTCGGGGAGACGCTCACCCGGTTGTTGCTGATGGAGTACTCGCTGCCCGTGCCGGAGCTGCAATGGGTCATCGACGGCCGCAGCGGGTCCTACCGCGCCGACTTCGCCTGGCCGGAGCACCGCCTGGTGCTCGAGTTCGACGGGGAGACCAAGTACGTCGGCACAATGACCATCCACTCCGTCCTCCGGGACGAACGACGCCGCGAGAGCGAGATCCAGGAACTCGGCTGGACGGTGATCCGGGTGGGGTGGCATGACGTCGTACGCCGTCCCGCGGCGACCGTCGCCCGGATCGAGACGGCTCTTCGCCGAGGAACGGGCGCCCGCTGACTCCTTGGGCACCGATGCTCGGCGCCGCATCCGATGCCGCAATTGCTGCCGGCTTGCGAGGTTCTCCTGCTGTCATGTGCTGTCGACGAGCCACCCGCCCCGCGATGCCCTTGCCTCATCCCTTCTAATCCCTTGCCGCCCAGTTCGAGTCCCCCATGTGCTCGCAATTCCCCCAGGACGATCCGGGGGAATTGCGAGCACATGGGGGACTCGGCGGGGGCCTGGGGGAGTCCGCGGGGCCTGGGGGAGTCGGCGAGCACATGGGGGACTCGGCGGGGACTTGGGGGAGTCGGCGGGGCAGGAAGGGGACTCGGCGAGGGGTGTGGTGCGGGGTGGGCGGGGGCTGCGGCAACCGGGGTGTGGGGGCTCGGGAGAGGGGAGCGGGAGGCGGGCGGCCGATACGATGTCCCGGTGACAGAATCCACCCCGCCAGGAGCCGCCGACCGCCCCCTGCTCGGGCCCGCGGAGATCCGCGCGCTCGCGGAGCAGCTGGGCATCCGGCCGACCAAGACGCTCGGGCAGAACTTCGTGATCGATCCCAACACGATCCGGCGGATCATCGCAGCCGCACGGCTGAGCGAGCACGAGACGGTGCTGGAGGTGGGACCGGGCCTGGGCTCGCTCACCCTCGGGCTGCTCGACGCCGCGGAGCAGGTGGTGGCGGTGGAGATCGACCCTCCGCTGGCCGCGCAGCTGCCCCGGACCGTGGAACGCTTCCGGCCGGAGCTGGCCGACCGGCTGCACGTGCTCGAGCAGGACGCCCTGCGCGTGCTCGAGCTCCCGGCCGAGCCCACCGCCCTGGTGGCGAACCTGCCCTACAACGTGGCCGTCCCCGTGCTGCTGCACCTGCTGGCCCGGTTCCCCTCGATCCGGCACGGGCTGGTCATGGTCCAGGAGGAGGTGGCGGACCGGCTCGCCGCGGCGCCGGGGTCCAAGGTCTACGGCGTGCCGTCGGTCAAGGCCGCCTGGTACGCCGAGGTCACGAAGGCGGGGACGATCGGCAAGAACGTGTTCTGGCCGGCCCCCCAGATCGCCTCCGGGCTGGTGCGCTTCGTGCGCCGCGAGCAGCCGGTGGCGGAGGTGGACCGGCAGCTCGTCTTCGCCGCCGTGGACGCGGCGTTCGCCCAGCGGCGCAAGACCCTGCGCGCCGCCCTCGCCGGGTGGGCCGGCTCCGCCGCGGCGGCCGGGGAGCTGCTCGAGGCCGCGGGGATCGACCCCGGGCAGCGCGGCGAGAAGCTGGACGTGACCGCCTTCGCCCGGATCGCCCGGGCCGGGGCCGCCGCCGGGCTCACCGCCGGAGCGCGCGGCGCATGAGCACGATGATGCTCACGGAGCAGGTCCAGGCCCCCGGCAAGGTCAACCTCTTCTTCGCCGCCGGCCCGCCGCGCCCGGACGGCTACCACGACGTGGCCAGTCTGTACTGCGCGGTCGGCACGACCGAGACCGTGACCGCCACGCTCACCGCGGGGACCGGGTTCACCGTGGGCGTCGCCGCGGTCCCCGGCTCGCTCGTGGCCCAGCAGATCGCCCTCGGCAGCTTCCGCCTCGACGCGGTCCCCACTGACGACTCCAACCTGGTGGTCCGCGCCGCCCGCGCCGTGCTCGGACACCTGCCCGCGCTGCCCGGCGGCCTCCACCTGCAGATCGACAAGGCCGTGCCCGTGGCCGGCGGCATGGGCGGCGGCTCCGCCGACGCCGCCGCCGCCCTCGTCGCCGTGAACCGGCTCGCGGCCCGGGCCGGCGGCGTCCCCGGGCTCGACGACGACGCCCTGCTGCGGCTCGCGGCCGGTCTCGGCGCGGACGTGCCCTTCGCCCTCACGGGAGGCGCGGCGGTGGGCACCGGCACGGGCGCCCGGCTGCGGCCCGCGGCGGTCGGCGCGCCCCTGCACCTGGTGCTGGTGGCCGCCGAGGCGGGGCTGTCCACACCGGCCGTCTACGCCGAACTCGACCGGCTGCGCGCGGCCGAGGGCGTGCCGGCGCCCGGGCTGCCGGAGGGGCTCGAGCACGCCCTGGCGGCCGGGGCGCCGGAGGAGCTGGCCCCACTGCTGGCCAACGACCTCCAGCCCGCCGCCCTCTCCCTGGCCCCGCAGCTGGCACCGGTCCTGGCCGCGGGCGCGGCGGCGGGTGCCCTGGCGAGCTTCGTGTCCGGCTCCGGGCCCACCGTCGCCCACCTGCTGGCGGACGCGGATGCGGCCGAGACCCTGGCGGAACGGTTCAGGAGCCAGGAATCGCCTGCTCTCGCGGTGTCGGCTCCCTGACCTCATGACGTCCGGCCGCCGGGCTCCCGGTCCAGGGGCGTCCGGCTGACGTTCAGTCGTGCTGCGACCGGCTCTCGGGCCCGGCCCCCCGCCCGGACTCCACGTTGCCTTCGCTCGCCGCCCACGGCGGCCGGGCGGTCGTCGAGCCCCCTCCTGGGGATCCGGCGTCCGAGGTCTTCCCGGGACCCGTCGCCGCGCCCGGTCGCCGATCCGCCGGAACGTCCGAGCGTGAAAGCGGAGAAGCGCCCGGGCCGAGAGTCGGGAGAGCGTGCGAGGACGGACCCGGTGGCGCACCGGTCGGCCGTTCCTGCCTCCCCGCCTGCCTCAGCGTGCCGGCTGTCCCGGGGTCCTGGTCGCCGCTTCCCGGGTACGCGCCGATTCGGGCGCGTACGTGGGGGCCGGGTCCGGCCTGCGGGTACGCACCGGCTCCGGCACCCGGTCCGGCGGTCCCGCCCGGCGGCAGCCCCGCGGCCCGACCGCGCCGGTGCGCCCGGCGGCGGCGCAGCACGTCCCAGAGCCACACCGCCAGGGCGCCGACGCCGAACAGCGCCACCAGCAGGGCCACCACCGGCCCGAGGTAGGGCACCGCCCGCAGCAGCACGTAGATCAGCAGGCCCAGCGCCAGGGCCCCCGCGCGCTTGCCGAAGCGCGCCGGGGCGGGGTCCCGGAGCAGGAGGCCGCCGCCGGTGAGGCCGGCCACCACCGGGGCCAGCAGGGCGATGGCCAGGATCAGGCCGAGCACCAGCACGGCGTGGAGCACCACGCCGGTGGCCACGACCGCGGCCGCCAGCCCGCCGAGGGTCAGCAGTCCCAGGCCGATGCCCAGCAGGATCGCGACGACCAGGAGCGCCAGCGCCGCCACCGCGGTGCCGGCGATCGCGAGCACGCCCCATCCGAGGCTCAGGAGGGGACGGGTCCGCAGCACGGAGGCCGCTCCCGTCACGGTCCGCGGGATCAGCCACAGCGCCAGCAGCCCCGCCAGCAGCAGCGTGACGAACAGGCGCAGGCCGGACAGCAGCACGGCCAGCGGCCCGGTGGGCCCGGCCGGCTCGGCGTCGTCCACGACGACCCGCTCGTAGGAGATCTCCCCGGTGACCTCGGCGCCCGGGGCGATCGAGGCCTCGGCGGCCGACCGGTACGAGAGGTCCCCGGCCACGCGGGCCTCGTCGGTGAGCGTCAGGCCTCCCTCCACCGGGGGCACGGGCACCTGGGTGGCCGGCGCCCAGGCGGCCTCGACGTCGTCGGGGCTGCCGACGTCGGCCTGCACACTGCCGCCGATCGCGCCGGCCAGGGCGAGTCCGGCGGCGCCGGCGGTCACGCTCCCGTCGATGCTGCCCGCGAGCAGGGCCTGGTAAGCGCCGAGGAGCACGTCCCCGCCGACCTCGGTGCCGGGGCGGGTCTGCAGGCTGAAGCCGGCCGCCACGAGGTCCCCGGCCACGCGGGCCCCGTCCCCGATGTAGAGCGCCTGACCGGCGACCCGGGCGTCGTCGCCCACCGTGCCCTCGACCACGATGGTCTGGGCCGCGGCCAGGAGGTCGCCCTCCACCGTGCCGGTGACCGTCACCCGGCCCGCGGCCACCACGAGGTCACCGCGCACGGTGCCGTCCACGACGACCTCACCGGCGGCCGCGTACAGGTCGTCGTCGACGACCTCGCCCTCGGCGACCCGCACGGTCTCGTCGTTGCGGATCTCGGCGGCTCCGCCGGCCGGGGCGGCGAGCAGCAGCCCGGTGAGCGCGAGGGCCAGGGCGAGCGCCAGCCGCAGCAGGAGCGTGATGGGCGAGGTGCGGGACGGCTGTGGGACCTCCATGCTGTCGAGTGCACGCCGGGGCTCGGGAGCGTGTCAAGGATGCGGCCGCTCGTGACGCGTCCCCGCCGTCTACCTGCAGGTAGGTCAAGAGCCGGTCACGGTTGGCGCCGTTGCGGGCCGTTCCGCGCGCGTCGGTCCTAGCCTGGGCCTGTCGCACGGCTGGCGTGCGGCAACTTTGACCGGGGGTGGGTCATGAACAGACTGGGAGCAGGATCCGTCACGGCGGCGGTGGTGCTGGCCGGTGCGGTGCCGGCGGCGACCGCGCACGACGGCGACCGGCCGCCGGGGCCGCGCGTCGTCGCCGACGGCCTGGACAATCCGCGGCAGCTGAACTGGGGCCGGGGAGACGACTCCCTGGTCGTGGCCGAGGCGGGGCGCGGCGGTCCGGACTGTGTCGACATGAGGTGTGCGGGGGCGACCGGGGCGGTCACGCTGATCGGGGACCCGCACCGGCACACGCCCACGGTGACCTCCGTGGTCGAGGGACTGCTGTCCGTGGCGGGTCCGGACGGGTCCTTCGCGGAGGGGCCCGCCGGCGCGGACGCCACGGATGTGGAGGGGCAGTACCTCGTCGCCGGCTACGACCCGGCCCGCTTCGACCTCGCGGTGCCCGAGGCGCGGGGCGGGTCGATGCTCGTGGCCGGGACCGAGGAGGACGGGGCGTCCTATCTGATCCCGTACGCCGACCTGCAGGCTGCCGAGGAGGAGCTCAATCCGGACGGCGCGCAGGTCGACTCCAACCCGTACGCGGTGCTGTACGTGGACGAGGACGAGGACGCATCGCCGGACGGCTACGCGCTCGTGGCGGACGCCGGGGCGAACACGGTGTGGAAGGTCGAGCCGGACTTCTCCACCGCCACGGACGACGCCCCCCCGGAGTACGAGATCACCGCGTGGGCCACGTGGCCGACCACCGCCCTCGCCGACGGCACGGACGACCCGGCCGGGCCGGCCGAGTTCGTGCCCACGTCCCTCGCCACCGACGACGACGGGAACGTCTACGTGGGCGGTCTGGGCTCCGTCCGGCCGGGCGAGGCCTCGGTCGTCCAGTTCTCCGCGGACGGCGTCGAGCTGGAGCGGTGGGACGGCTTCACCGCCGTGACCGGCGTGGCCGTGGACGACGACCACCTGTACGTCTCGCAGCTGTTCGGACCCACGCCGCCGCAGCCCCCCGGGGAGACCCCGGCGGACGAGGCGCCGTCCACCCCGGGGGAGGTCCCCGGTCAGGTGGTCGTCCTGCACCGGCACCACGAGGACCCGGCGCGCTGGGCGGTCGACGTCCCGCTCCCGGCCGGACTGGCGGCCGACGGTTACGGCAACGTCTACGCAGCGGTCAACAGCGTCGCGACGGCCGAGGGCATCGCGGCCGGCCCGCAGAACCCCTTCGGCGCCGTCGGCGGCGGCGCGGTCTGGGAGCTGGACTTCTCCGACGCCTACCGGCTGGACGCCGCACCGGGCACCGAGGCACCGGACTCCGCGGAGGACGGGGAGACTACGGAATCCACGGACGGATAGCCCGGGGAGGAACGACGACGGTGGCGGGACCAGCTCCCGCCACCGCCGTCCTGCCGGGCCCGTCATGTCCAGCTCGTCGTGCTGGGCCTGTCGTGCTCGAACCGTCGTGCCGAGGCCGGTGTGCCGAGCACGGTGAACTGGACCTGACGCGCTCCGCTCGGTGTGTTCAGCCCGCCGAACGCTGCTCGGCCTGGGCGAGGAAGCGCTCGGCGATCTCCAGCCGCCGGCGGGCCCGGTCCGGCGGGCCGCCCGAGCGCCGGGCGCCGGCGACCAGGGACAGGGCCACCCCGGCGCAGCGGACCCGCAGCGCGGCGGGATCCACCGCGTCCTCGAAACCGGCCAGCAGCCGTTCGGCGGTGGCCGGCGCGTGCCCGTAGCGGTCGCTGACCGTGGGCAGCACGGCCACGTGGGCGACCAGGCAGGCGAGGTCGTCCACCCGGTGGCCCGGTCCCACGGAGTCGACGTCGAGCAGTCCCGTCAGCGGCCCGAACCGCCCGCGCCCGTCGGGGCCCACCAGCAGGTTGGCCTCGTAGAGGTCCCCGTGCACCGGCACCGCCGGGCCCGGGTCCGTGGTGCCGCGGGCGTCCTCGATCGCGGTGGCCAGTCGCTCGGCCCGCTCCCGCTCCTCGGGCAGCGCGACGGCGGCCGCGTGCCCGTAGTCCAGCACCCGGTCGGTCCAGCCGGCCCGCCGCGGCAGCTCCGCGGCGGCGGCGGGCAGGGCGTCGAGCAGCGCCAGGACGTGCTCGGGACGCAGCGCGGCGGCGCCGTCGTCCCGCACCGCGCTCGCCAGGGGCGCCCCGGGCAGCTCGTGGAGCACCACCACCTCCTGCACCGGCTCGCCCGCCGGCGCCGGCACGGGCAGCCCGGCGTCGAGCAGCATCCGCAGCCGGCCGTGCAGGGCGGCGGCCCGGCCGCGCCGGAGCACCTTGAGGTAGCGGACCCCGGAGTCGTGGGTGGCCCGCTGCACCGCCCGGCGGGTCGGCCGGTAGGAGATCGCGGTGAGCTCGGCCGGCACGGCGGAGCCGAAGACCGTGCGCCCCACCGCCTCGGGCGAGCTCGCCCACGCCAGCCCGGGCAGCCAGGGGTCGTGCGGATGCCGCCACGCGGCCAGGGCGAGGCCCTCGTGCGCGACCAGCAGCGGGCCACCGGCGTGCTCGACGGCCTCCCTGGGAGGGGCGGTGGTGCTCACGCAGACCACCTCGGCGACCCGCCGCTGCCCGTCCCGGGCCGCGACGTCGAAGATGGCGCTCGCGCCCACCCCGGGGCGGTGGTGGACCCGCCGCAGCGTCCACCGGTCGGCGTCCAGCCCGGCCGGGCGCAGCACCTGCTCCAGGACCGGGCTCATCCGGGGGCCGGTCAGCACGGCCACGGCCTCCCGCTCGGGGCCGGCCACCGGTCTAGGCCAGGTCCTCGGACAGCTCGAGCCAGCGCAGCTCGAGCTCCTCGATCTCGTCCTGGACCGCGGTCAGCCGGGCGGTGATGCCCGCCAGGCCGGTGTAGTCGGACTGGTCGTGGGCGGCCATCTCCGCGTGGATGGTCTCGACCTTCGCGGTGAGCTTCTCCAGCTTCCGCTCGATCGCGCTCACCTCCTTCTGCGCGCTGCGGGCCCGGGCGCCGGAGAGCTTCGGCGCGCCCTGCGCCGTCGCCCCCTTGGACCCGTTCGAGGACGCCCCCGTGGCCGCCAGCGGGTTCGAGGCGTTCGCCGAGCCGGCGGCCGTGCCGGTGCGCGACTGGGCGGCGAGCTCCAGGTACTGCTCCACGCCCCGGGGCAGGTGCCGGAACCGGCCGTCGATCACGGCGTACTGCTGGTCGGTGACCCGCTCCAGGAGGTAGCGGTCGTGGGAGACCACCAGGAGGGTGCCCGGCCAGGTGTCCAGCAGGTCCTCCATCGCCGCGAGCATGTCGGTGTCCAGGTCGTTGGACGGCTCGTCGAGGATCAGCACGTTGGGCTCGTCGAGCAGGATCAGCAGCAGCTGCAGCCGCCGCTTCTGCCCGCCCGAGAGGTCCTTGACAGGGGTGGCCAGCTGCTCGTTGGTGAAACCCAGCCGCTCCAGCAGCTGTCCCGGGGTCATCTCCTTGCCGTCGGCGAGGTAGGTGGTGCGCTTGGACGCGACCACGTCCGAGACCCGGTCCTCGGCCACGTCCTCCAGCTCGGACAGCTGCTGGGTCAGCGTGGCGATCCGCACGGTCTTCCCGCGCTTGACCCGCCCGCTGGTGGGCTGGGCGTCACCGGTGACCAGGCCCAGCAGCGTGGACTTGCCCGCACCGTTGACGCCGAGGATGCCGGTGCGCTCGCCGGGGGCGATCAGCCAGGTGACGTCCCGGAGCACCTCCCGCGGGCCGTCGTCCTCGGTGGGGTAGGAGACGGAGACCTTCTCCAGGTCCACCACGTCCTTGCCGAGCCGGGAGACGGCCAGCTGGGACAGCGCCACGGTGTCGCGCGGCGGCGGGACGTCGTTGATCAGCTGGTTGGCGGCCTCGATGCGGAACTTGGGCTTCGCGGTGCGCGCCGGGGCGCCGCGGCGCAGCCAGGCGAGCTCCTTCTTCATCAGGTTCTGCCGCTTGGCCTCCACGGTGGCGGCCTGCCGGTCCCGCTCCACCCGCTGCAGGACGTAGGCCGCGTAGCCGCCCTCGAAGGGCTCGACCATCCGGTCGTGCACCTCCCAGGTGTCGGTGCACACGGCGTCCAGGAACCAGCGGTCGTGGGTGACCACGGCCATGCCGCCCTGGTTCTTGGGCCAGCGGTTGTTGAGGTGGCGGGCCAGCCAGGTGATGCCGTCCACGTCCAGGTGGTTGGTGGGCTCGTCCAGGAAGATCACGTCCCAGTCCCCGGCCAGCAGCGCGGCGAGTGCCACGCGGCGCTTCTGCCCGCCGGAGAGCTCCCCGATCCGGGCGTCCCAGTCCAGGTCCTTGACCAGTCCGGCGATCACGTCCCGGACCTTCGCGTCCCCGGCCCACTCGTGCTCCTCGCGGTCCCCGACGACGGCGTGCCCCACGGTCAGCTCCGGGTCCAGCACGTCGGCCTGGTCGAGCATGCCCACCCGCACGCCGGAGCGCACGGTGACACGGCCCCCGTCCGGCTTCAGCCGCCCGGCGAGCAGCTTCATCAGCGTGGACTTGCCGTCGCCGTTGCGGCCCACGATGCCGATCCGGTCGCCCTCGTCGATGCCGAGGCTGACGGAGTCGAAGACCGTCTTGGTGGGGAATTCGAGGTGCAGGTTCTCGCCGCCGAGTAGATGTGCCACCCGTCAAGGGTACTCGCGTGCGGTGGCCGGCTTCCCGCCCAGCACCCGCCGCCCCCGCACACCTGCACACCCGCACACCCGTGCTCCCGCCACGCCCCTCCCGCTGAGTCCCCCCTCTGCCCGTCGAGTCCCCCTTCTATCTGCCGAGTGCCCCATGTGCTCGCAGATCCCCCCGATGGATCGGGGGGATCTGCGAGCACATGGGGGACTCGGCGCGAGGGGCGTGGCACGAAGGCTCGGTGCGAGAGGCATGACGTGGGTGACTCGGCGCAGACGGCGTGGCAGGGAGACTCGGCGCGAGAGGCATGACGTGGGGGACTGGGCGCGTGAGGCATGACATGGGGGAGTCGGCGCAGGAGGCGTGGCTGGGGCACTCGGCAGGGGAGGAGGGGGCGCCCAGGGTGGTGCCGAAGTGCGGACAGCGGGCTTTCAGCCACGGCACAAGCACGGGTGAGACCATGGAGGCATGGAGCAGCAGAACCCGACGGAGCGACCCTCCGCGACCACCGTCCACCCGATCGGCACCCGCCTGGACGGGGTCACGGACCTGGAGGAAGCCGTGCGCACGGTGCGCGAGCACCCCGGGCCGGTGGAGATCCCCGCCGGGCCCGGTCAATTGGCCGGGCGCCACCTCGGGTCGGTGCCCCAGCGGCAGGTCGGCGAGGCGCTGCGCGGGGCCGGTGCCGCGCCCCTGATCCTGCGGGCGGACATCTCCATCGACGAGGACATCCCGGACGAGGGCGTCATCGCCGTCCTCGACGACCACCTGTCCCTGGCCGCCGGCGTGGGCGCCGAGTACCTCGTGGTGCCCCGGGCAGGGGTCGGCGGGCGCGGGCGCAGCGAGGACCGGATCTTCTCCATGCTCGCGGCGCTCGCCGAGGCGGCCTCGGCCCACCAGGTGCACCTGCTGCTGGAGACGGAGGGCGCCACCGCGGACGAGGTGGAGCTGATCCAGTTCCTGGAGCGCGCCCGCAAGGAGGGAACGCTGGACGTGGACCCGCACTACCTGGCCTCCGTGGCCTGGAACGTCGCCGCGTCCACCGCCGCGGGGGAGGGCCCGGCCGCCGCGTTCGAGCGGATGCGGCCGCTGCTGGACCTCGCCCCGCTGATCGTGTGCGGGGTGGACGAGGACGCGGTGGAGAACCTGTTCGCCGCCGTGCCGGAGCTGCGGGAGGCCGCCGCGACGGCCCGGATCCTGGTCATCCTGGGGCGCCCGGGACCGGCCGGCGCCTGACCGCCTGGTGGTAGGGTGACTCCCTGTGCACGGTGTGCACCACTGCCGTTCCACGGCGGTGCTCCGCCTTGGTGTAATCGGCAGCACCCCGGCCTTTGGAGCCGCGGAGTCTAGGTTCGAGTCCTAGAGGCGGAACGTCCGCATCCCGCCCGACGGCCTGACCGCCGACAGCCTGCAAGACGGAGCCGAGACGGACCCGGTGAGCCCACCGGAGCCTCTCGACGATCGACGACCGAGGAGCTGCATCCCGCTGTGAGCACCCCCCACACTCCCGCCTCCGCGCCCGGGACGGCCGGCGGCCCCGCCGCCGTCATCGTCCTCGCCGCCGGCAAGGGCACCCGGATGAAGTCCAAGACCCCCAAGATCCTGCACCGGATCGGGGGTCGTTCCATGGTGGGGCACAGCCTCGTGGCCGCCCGCAGCCTGCACCCCCGGCGGCTGGCCGCCGTGGTGCGCTTCGAGCGGGACCTGGTGGCCCCGCACGTGCTCGAGCAGGATCCCGCGGCGCTGATCGTGGACCAGGACGAGGTGCCCGGCACGGGCCGGGCCGTGCAGGTGGCGGTGGAGGCGCTCGACGCCCAGGAGCGGCTGGCCGGCACCGTGGTGGTCACCTACGGCGACGTCCCCCTGCTGACCCCGGAGGTGCTGCAGAAGCTGGTCGCCCACCACGAGGAGCGCGGCAACGCGGTCACCGTGCTCACCGCCGACCACGAGCGGCCCGGCGGCTACGGGCGGGTCCTGCGGGACGCCGACGGCTCGTTCCGCGAGATCAAGGAGGCCAAGGACGCCACCGAGGCCGAGCTCGCGGTCACCGAGATCAACTCCGGCATCTTCGCCTTCGACGCCGACGCCCTCCGTGAGGCCCTGGCGCAGGTCACCTCGGACAACGCCCAGGGCGAGATGTACCTCACCGACGTCCCGCTGCTGGCCCGGCAGGCCGGCCGCGCCGTGGACGCGCTGAAGATCGAGGACCGCTGGGAGGTGGAGGGCGCCAACGACCGCGTGCAGCTGGCCCAGCTCGGCGCCCACCTCAACCGCCGCGTGCTCGAGGCGCACATGCGCAACGGGGTGACCATCGTGGACCCCGCCACCACCTGGATCGACGTGCAGGTGCGGATCGGCGCGGACGTCACGGTCTTGCCGGGCACGCAGCTGCTCGGCGGCACCCGGGTGGCCGAGGACGCCGTCGTCGGCCCGGACACCACCCTCACGGACGTGGAGGTCGGCCCCGGCGCGCACGTGGTGCGCACGCACGGCTCCGGCTCGGTGGTCGGCCCCGGCGCCTCCGTGGGGCCGTTCGCCTACCTGCGCCCCGGCACGGTCCTGGGCGCGGACGGCAAGATCGGCACGTTCGTGGAGACCAAGAACTCCCGGATCGGCACCGGCTCGAAGATCCCGCACCTGTCCTACGTGGGGGACGCCACCATCGGCGAGCACTCCAACATCGGGGCGGCCTCCGTGTTCGTCAACTACGACGGCGTGCGCAAGCACCGCACCGTGATCGGCGACCACGTCCGGATGGGCTCCGACAACATGTACGTCGCTCCCGTCACCGTCGGGGACGGCGCCTACTCCGGGGCCGGCACCACGATCCGCAAGGACGTGCCGGCCGGGGCGCTGGCGCTGACCGAGGGCGCGCAGCGGATCGTCGAGAACTGGGTCGTGGAGCACCGCCAGGGCACGGCGGCGGCCGAGGCCGCGCTGCGCGCCCGGGCGGACGGCGCCGCGACGGCCGGGGACGCCCCCGGACAGAGCACGACCGGGCGCACCGCCGCCGGGCACACCACCGCCGCGCACACCACCGAGGAAAGCGAGCAAGAATGACGACCGCCATCACCAACGCAGGTGCGAAGCAGCTGGTCCTGGTCTCCGGCCGGGCGCACCCGCAGCTCGCGGAGCGCATCGCGTCGGAGCTCGGCACCGAGCTGATCCCCACGGCCGCCTACGACTTCGCCAACGGTGAGACCTACGTGCGCTTCGGGGAGTCGGTGCGGGGCACGGACGCCTTCCTCATCCAGTCCCACCCGGCGCCGATCAACCAGTGGATCATGGAGCAGCTGCTGATGATCGACTCGCTGAAGCGGGCCTCGGCCCGGTCGATCACCGTGGTCTCCCCGTTCTACCCCTACGCCCGGCAGGACAAGAAGCACCGCGGCCGCGAGCCCATCTCGGCCCGCCTGATCTCGGACCTCTACAAGACGGCCGGCGCGGACCGGCTGATGTCCGTGGACCTGCACACCGCGCAGATCCAGGGCTTCTTCGACGGCCCGGTCGACCACCTGATGGCCATCCCGCTGCTGGCGGACCACGTGCGCTCCGTCGTCGACGTCGAGAACGTCACCGTGGTCTCCCCGGACACCGGCCGCGTGCGCGTGGCCGAGCAGTGGACGGAGCTGCTGGGCGGCTGCCCGCTGGCGTTCGTGCACAAGACCCGCGACATCACGGTCCCGAACCAGGCGGTGTCCAAGGAGGTCGTCGGGCAGATCGAGGGCCGCACCTGCGTGCTGATCGACGACATGATCGACACCGGCGGGACGATCACCGGCGCCGTGAAGGTGCTGCGCGAGAAGGGCGCCAAGGACGTCATCATCGCCGCCACCCACGCCGTGTTCTCCGACCCGGCGGTGGAGCGGCTGTCCTCCTGCGGCGCCCTCGAGGTCGTGGTCACGGACACCCTGCCCGTGCCCCCGGAGCACCAGTTCGAGAACCTCACGGTCCTGTCCATCGCCCCGCTCATCGCCCGGGCCATCCAGGAGGTCTTCGAGGACGGCTCGGTGACGAGCCTGTTCAACGGCCGCTCCTGACCGATTCCGCGGCCCACGACGCCGCAGCCCCTCACCTCAGGGTGAGGGGCTGCGGCGTTGCCGGGACCGTCGTGC